>JAISKN010000216.1 GCA_031260925.1 Prevotellaceae bacterium
TTTTCTTCTTTCTTGTCCACAATCACGCATTCGGTGGTGAGGAACATTCCTGCGATTGAGGCGGCATTTTCGAGGGCTACGCGAGCCACTTTTGACGGGTCTACTACGCCTGCTGCAAACAGATTTTCGTATTCGTCAGTGCGCGCATTGTAGCCGAAATCGCCTTTGCCTTCGCTCACTTTTTGAACAACTACCGCGCCCTCTTTTCCCGAATTGGAAACGATTTGACGGAGCGGCTCTTCGATTGCGCGGCGAATAATATCAATGCCTGTTTTTTCGTCATCGTTGTCGCCTTTGAGTTTTGCAACCTCGTCTATTGCGCGAATGTAAGCAACGCCGCCGCCTGGGACAATTCCCTCTTCGATTGCGGCGCGAGTTGCGCTCAAAGCGTCATCAACGCGGTCTTTTTTCTCTTTCATCTCAATTTCTGAGCCTGCGCCAACGTAAAGAACAGCCACGCCGCCAGAAAGTTTTGCCAACCGTTCCTGCAATTTTTCGCGGTCGTAATCTGATGTTGTTGCAGCAATTTGCGCCTTGATTTGATTAATTCTCTCAGCGATATTTTCTTTGCTGCCCGCGCCATTTACGATTGTGGTGTTGTCTTTATTAACCGTGATTTTTTCGGCTGTTCCGAGCATTTCGAGCGTTGCGCTTTCGAGTTTGATGCCTTTTTCTTCTGACAAAACGATGCCGCCTGTGAGAATTGCGATGTCTTCCAACATCTCTTTTCTGCGGTCGCCAAAGCCCGGTGCTTTTACGGCGCAGATTTTAAGTTGCGAGCGGAGACGATTTACTACCAATGTCGTAAGTGCCTCGCTATCAACATCTTCTGCGATAATCAAAAGTGGTCTTCCAGATTGAACGGCAGGCTCAAGAATTGGCAACAACTCTTTGAGCGAAGATATTTTTTTGTCATAAATCAAAATGTAAGGGCTTTCCATTTCGGTCTCCATTTTTTCGGTATTTGTTACGAAATATGGCGAAATGTAGCCTCTGTCAAACTGCATTCCTTCTACCACAGCGATTGTGGTGTCTGTGCCTTTTGCCTCTTCGATTGTGATAACGCCGTCTTTTGACACTTTGCGCATTGCATCGGCTATAAGTTTGCCGATTGTGGCATCGTTGTTTGCCGAAATTGTGGCAACCTGCTCGATTTTGTTGTAGTCATCGCCGACTTTCTGCGACTGACTTTTGAGGCTCTCAACAACCGCCGTAACAGCCTTGTCGATACCGCGTTTCAAGTCCATCGGGTTTGCGCCTGCGGTAACATTTTTCAGCCCAACGCCAATGATAGACTGCGCCAAAACGGTTGCGGTCGTTGTGCCGTCACCTGCGTCATCGCCTGTTTTGGTCGCCACTTCTTTAACCAACTGCGCGCCGAGATTTTTTACAGAATCGTCCAAATCAATCTCTTTTGCCACCGTTACGCCGTCTTTTGTAATTTGCGGCGCACCATATTTTTTCTCGATAATAACATTTCTGCCTTTTGGACCGAGAGTAACTTTAACTGCATTTGCAAGTTCATCAACGCCCTGTTTCAACTGTTCGCGAGCGTCAATATTAAATGAAATTTCTTTTGACATTTTTTATTAAAGTTTAATTATTAAATATTAAAGTTTAAAGTTAAAGATTAAAGTTAAAAAAACAAATTTTATTTAATGTTTAAACTTTAATCTTTACCCTTTAATTCAAATTACTGCCAAGATGTCATTCTGGCGCATAATAAGATATTTTTCGCCTTCGAGTTCGAGTTCTGTGCCTGCGTATTTGCCATAAAGCACTGTGTCATTGATTTTTACAATCATTTCTTCGTCTTTTGTTCCGTTGCCTGTTGCAACAACTTTACCGCGTTGTGGTTTTTCCTTTGCGGTGTCGGGAATAATAATTCCGCTTGCAGTTTTTGTTTCTGCCTCGTCAGGTTTAATTAAAACCCTGTCTGCTAATGGTTTGATGTTCATTGTTTTTTATAAATTTTAAATTGTTAATTATTAAGATTTTTTATTTGTAAATTGTTTTAATCAAATATTATACCAAAATAAAAGAAATGACAAATTGTCATTTCTTTATTTTTTAAATTCTTTCTAATTTTACTGTGAAATGCCTCATTAATTCTGCCTCCCAAACGATTTTTACGCCGTGCGTTATCTGTTCGCGGCGGTCGAAAACGTTTTTGAGAGCAGCAGCCACCACGTCAATGTGGTTGTTGGTATAAACGCGGCGCGGGATAGCGAGGCGTACAAAATCAAGTCCGCCAAAACGATTTTCGCGCGTAATCGGGTCGCGGTCGGCAAGCAGATAGCCGATTTCGCAACTGCGAATACCCGCCTCCAAATAGAGTTCGCAGGTGAGCGTTTGCGCAGGAAATTCCTCTTTCGGCACTTTGGTAAGCACTTTGGGCGCATCAATAAAAATAGCGTGTCCGCCTGCGGGACGCTGATACGGAATGCCGTATTCGTCAAGTTTTTGCGCCAAATATTCCACCTGTTTTATGCGCGTTTCGAGGTTATCAAACTCGGTATTTTCGTCAAGCCCGACAGCCACTGCGTTCATATCGCGCCCGTTCATTCCGCCGTAAGTGATGTAGCCCTCATAAATGATGCCGAGAACTTTTGCCTTGTCGTACAAATCTTCGACATTTGTAGCGATAAATCCGCCCATATTTACGATTGCATCTTTTTTCGCGCTCATAGTCATACAATCGGCATACGAAAACATTTCAAGGCAAATTTCTTTAATTGTCTTATTCTCAAAGCCTTTTTCACGCATTTTTATAAAATAGGCGTTTTCGGCAAAACGAGCCGAGTCGAACACAACTTTTTTGCCGTATTTGTTTGCAATTTCGCGGACTTCGCGCAGATTTTGCATAGAAACTGGCTGACCGCCTGCTGTATTATTTGTGATTGTAACAATGATAAACGGCACATTATCAGCCTTTTGCGCAAGAAATTTGTCCAATTTTTGAATATCAACATTGCCTTTGAAAGGCACTTCTTTTTGTGTGTCTTTGGCATCATCAACGGTGCAATCAACGGCAAACGCTTTGCGGCTCTCAATATGTCCTTTGGTGGTGTCGAAATGCGAGTTTCCCGGAACGTAGTCGCCCGCTTTCACAAGCACGGAAAACAGTACATTTTCGGCTGCGCGCCCCTGATGTGTCGGCACAACATAGCGGAAACCTGTGATTTTTTCAATCGTTGCCCGCATAAGTTTAAATGAGGTTGCGCCTGCGTAACTTTCGTCTCCAACCATCATTGCGCCCCATTGGCGGTCGGACATTGCGCCTGTGCCGCTGTCGGTCAAAAGGTCGATATAAACCTGCTCGGCATCGAGTTGAAACACATTGTTATTAGCGGCTTTAAGCCATTTTTCGCGTTCTTCGCGCGTGGATTTTTTGATGGGTTCAACCATCTTGATTTTCCAAGATTCTGCGAATGGAAGTTCCATAATAAATTAATTTACGATTTTAGATTTATGATTTACGATTGTTTTTACTGTCATTGCGGGATTGAGCGCAATGACATATTTTTCATAATTTTATTTGTCCGTCATAGCGGACTTTTGTTTTTTTTGGACTGGCAACATCAATTACGCAATAGCCGTTAGGCTGCACCACAATCAAGAGTTTGTACTCCGCGCCTTTTTTGTTTTTTGCTGAAAAATTTATCAGCCAATAGCCTTTTTTCGTGTTGTGTTTCGCCTTGTATTTAAAAATTTCGGAGTCAAGCGGAATATTGTTTGCCGAAATTTCTGTCGGGCGGTCTTTGCGCACGAAATAGGGAAAATCGGCAATCACTTTGTCGTCTTTAATCTCCAGATAATGAGTGGAATACACAGGCAGTGGAGTGGTTTTTTCGTGATAAACATTAAGAATATTTATGCGAAAATTTTTACTTTCAACAAGTGCGGAAATTCGTTCGGAATTGTTTTTTTGAGCAAAAATATTTCCAAAACAAAAAATTGACAGACAGATTAACAATAATTTTTTCATTGTTTGTATTGATTTGATAATTATAAAAAATTAAAGTGCAAAAGTACAAAAAAAATCACAAAAATTTCGCAAAACCTAAAAAAGTATTTACCTTTGCACTCGAAATTTTTTAAATAAATATGACGTGCATTAAAATTATAAATAGATGAAAGAATTTTTGAAAATATTATATGAAATTTTTATGCTTTTTGGCAGTTCTACAAGTTCAAAAACAGGCAATAATTCTGATTTCAGCGCATTGGAAAACAAATACAGGTATGACATAAACAGCCTGTATGAAATTCACGATTTAGATGTTAGAATTATTGAAGATGGCGTTGTAAAACTTACAGGAATGGTTGATTGTGAAAGCAAACTTCACGATGTTAATCACTATTTTAGAAACAGAAGTGAAATAAAAAAGATAATAAATAATATTGATGTTGAATAAAATAACATTAATTCATAATTTTAATAAAATGTTCTTATCAGAAAAGAAAAACATAGGTGTTTCGCTGAGCGGCGGCGGTGCAAAAGGCATTGCGCATCTTGGCGTTTTGCAGGCGTTGGAAGAGGTCGGAATGAAGCCCGATATTATTGCCGGTGTTAGTGCTGGCGCAATAATCGGTGCGCTCTATGCTGACGGCAAAAGTCCGAAAGATATTTGCCGTTTCTTGCAGGAATCGGGCTATTTTAAGTACGTCAGTCTTGGAATTACCTCGAAAATGGGCTTGATGTCAAACGCCAATTTTGCCGATATGCTCGCAGGATATATGACGGCGCGCACTTTTGAAGAGTTGCAAATCCCGCTCGTAGTCAATGCAACGGAACTTATTGAGGGCAAAAATGTCTATTTCTATTCGGGCGGTTTGATTGACAAAATTGTAGCCTCGTCAAGTGTGCCGATAATTCTCACGCCGACCAAAATCAATGGCAAATTTTATGTTGATGGCGGCATTTTCTGCAATATGCCCGCAAAAGTCATTCGCCCATATTGCAAAACGCTGGTTGGCGTACACGTCAATCCGATAATTATTGACAGGCAAATGAAAAATGTGCGGGACGTTGCCGAAAGAGTGTATAGTCTTGTTATTCAGGCAAATACGGTGGAAGAAAAGCAAATTTGCGATATAATGATTGAGCCTGTTGAGGCGCGAAATTTTGGAATGTTTGAGAAAAACAAAGGACAGCAGATTTTTGATATTGGATACAGAGCAGCAATGAAAAAATTAGAAAAAAAGGCATAAATCAGTTAATAATTTTTTGAGGTGCTATGAAAATAAATTTTGGTAATAACTAAAAAAACAGGTGTCATTCCCGCGTAGGCGGGAATCCGCTTACTGCAATGTACAAATGGGATTCCCGCCTGCGCGGGAATGACAGGTTTCTTTAATTATTTTTCTATTATCTTGATAATTCTAAAAATTAATAGCACCTCAAAAAAATTATTAATAAATTTTTGTTAAAGAAAATATCGCAAGCGATTAAACTTTTACATTTTTTCACAGTCAAAATAAACGGATATGCAAAACAATATGCGTATCAAAAATTCTATTAATTAAAACTTATAAAAAATTTACTACTAATGAAAAAAACATTATTCGTATTTATGACCGTTGTGTCAATGTCGTTGCTCTTTGCAGGCTGTTCGGCAAAAAAAAATTCATCTAAAGCAGTTGCAACTCAAAATCTTGCTGTTACCAATTTGACTGGCGCATCTTATGCAGAAGCCAGTGGTCTGAAAGTTGTTTTCTTGGCTCCAGACATTGTTGATGTTTACACAGGACCAAACAAAACGCCGCTGACCTGTTCGTATGTGTATAATGCCGTCGCCCGCAAGGGATATATCACAATGCCTGGCGACAGCACTTATGCTTTCGACTTCACGCTGAGCAGCACAGGAATATTATTGTCGCTGCACCAAGTTGGACAAACAGGTGTGATACCAATGAAAAAACTGTAACACTCTAATAATTACATTATTTAACTTATAATCGTGTAAATAAATTAAAAAATATTTACACGATTTTTTTTTGTAATTTTGCAAAAAAATAAAATAAATGATTTTTCCGCAAAATTTTGAAAATAAAATTGGATTTGATGTAATAAGAAATTCGCTTAAAGCGTTGTGTTTCAATGAGCGCGGGTGCGAAGAAATCGACAAAATCGGTTTCTCGGCAGATTTTGAGACGGTGGTTTTCAGGCAGAATCTGGCTGACGAAATGAGCAAAATTATTGCGGAGTTTGGCGCAGGGTTTCCGCTTGCAACGCTCGAAAATATTACAAAAAGTTTTGAAAACACTCGCATTGAAGGCACTTTTTTAAGTGTAAATGATGTCGCAAATATCAAAAAAACGCTCGAAAATATTGTTGCCGTTGTAAAGTTCTTCCTTTCAAAAGAAAAAACACGCTTTCCAGAACTTGCAAAAATGAGTGAAAATATACCGCTTTTTCCTGAAATTTTGCGTGAAATTGGAAAAATTCTTGACAAAGATTTTCAGATAAAAGACTCTGCCTCAGAAGATTTGGCAAAAATCAGAAAAGAGAAATTCAGAGTGCAGTCGTCAGTTTCAAAAACTATGCAACGCATTATAAATCAGGCGAAAAGCAATAGCATTGTTGAGGCAGATGCTTTGCCAACCATTCGCGAAGGGCGGCTTGTAATCCCTGTTGTTGCGGCGAAAAAACGGCAAATTTCTGGCATTATTCACGACGAGTCAGCCACAGGAAAAACCGCTTATGTTGAGCCTGCCGAAGTGGTGCAACTCAACAATCAAATCCGCGAACTCGAAAATGATGAACGGCGTGAAATCGTTAAAATTCTCACAAATTTCACAAATTTTATTAGACCATATTACGCTGATATTGAGCAATCTACGCAATATTTAGCGGAAATTGACGCACTCGGCGCAATAGCCAAATATTCGATTTCTATTTCTGCAATTCGCCCATATTTGAAAAATTTTCCGACAATAGATTTTCACGATGCGCGCCACCCGATTTTGCAAAAATCGCTCGAAAAACAGGGCAAAAAAATTGTGCCTCTTTCGGTTTCTCTAAGTAAAATTAACAGGATTACGATAATTTCGGGACCTAATGCGGGCGGAAAATCTGTGTGCCTCAAAACTGTCGGTTTGCTGCAATATATGCTGCAATGCGGGCTGCCTGTGCCGTTTGGCGAACATTCGGAGGCAGGCATTTTCGCTGATATTTTTATTGACATCGGTGATGGGCAAAACCTCGAAAGCGACCTTTCAACATACAGCGCGCACCTGCAAAATATGAAGTTTTTTCTGCGCAACAGCACATCAAAATCGTTGCTTTTGATTGATGAATTTGGCGCAGGAACAGAGCCGCAAATTGGCGGAGCGATAGCAGAAGCAACTTTGCAGCAGTTTTGCAAAAATGAGGTATTTGCCTTAATATCAACGCATTACACCAATCTAAAACATTTCGCATCAAACACTGCTGGCGTGCTAAACGGCGCAATGCTTTACGACAAAAGCAAAATGCAGCCGCTTTTTGTGCTGCAAACAGGCGCGCCCGGGAGTTCGTTTGCAATAGAAATCGCAAAAAACATTGGCTTGCCACAAAGTGTTATCGAAAATGCCGAGCAACTTATTGGCAGCGAGCAACTTAACTATGATAAAAATTTTCAGTCGGCTTTGCGCGACAAACGTTATTGGGAAAATAAACGGCGTGAAATTCGGCAAAAAGAGAAAGATTTTGAGCAAAAAATTGCAGAATACGACAAAAAAATTGCAGAAATTTCTTCACAGAAAAAAGAGATTATTTCCAATGCAAAAAGTGAGGCAAAAACCATTATTGAAAACTCTAACGCATTGATAGAGAATACAATACGAACGATAAAAGAGAGCAATGCCGAAAAAGAAACTACAAAAATTGCGCGGGAAAACATATCAAAATTTTCTCAAAAAATAGTTCCAGAAAAAAAATCAGAAAAGCCGAAAGAGCATAATTTTTCTGTCGGAGATTTTGTTGTAATTCGCAGTCAAAACGTTGTGGGACAGTTAGTTGAAATCAATGGCGGGAATGCTTTTGCACTTTTTGGCTCAATTCGGACAAAGGTAAAAATAGAAAACCTTGAATATGTGTCGAAAAATCAGGCGAAAAAGAACGTGCAGGCTCGGCTTTCCAAGAATGTGATGAACGAAATTCGTGCAAAACAACTTGATTTTTCGCAGCAAATCGACCTTCGCGGAATGCGCGCAGACGAGGCTCTGCAAGCGGTGATGTACTTTATTGATGATGCGCAGGTGGCGAATGTTCAGCGAGTTAGAATTTTGCACGGCACAGGCAACGGCATTTTGCGCCAAATAATCCGAGAATACCTCTCAACCTGCAAAGGAATACGCTCATTCGCAGACGAACAAGTTCAGTTTGGCGGCGCAGGAATTACGGTAGTGGAGTTTTGAAAGCGTGCATTAGCACACAGATGACACGGATTAGACGGATAAACACAGATTTTATAATAAAAAACACAAATTACGCAAAACACAAATCATATTACATTTATAATCAATAAAATATGATTTGTGTTTTGTTATTTCTTATTTGTGTTTTGTTATTTCTTATCTGTGTAAATCCGTCTAATCAGTGTCATCTGTGTGCCAAAATCCTTATCTGCAAAACGAAAAACCAAAATAAAACCTCGGACCTGTTACAAAATCGGGCTGCGGGTTGGAAACGTTGAAAATATAATCAACTTTGAGAACAAGGTGTATTTTTTTTGTCATTGCAAACTCGGTGCCGACAAAAGGCACAAGGCAGAGAAACCCGAATTTGCGAAACGAGGTGTTGTTTTCCAGTGTAAAACCCTCATAACCGTCTGTTGGAGGGTTAAGAATTGACACGTTTTTCATACTTCCGCCGCCGAAAGTGCCGCCCACAAAAGGCACAAAACGCCCAACAATCCAAGAGCAGTCAGCCAAAATGCCGCCCCAACCGATTGAGGCATAACTTTTATTGGCGTAAGAATATTCCGAAACGTAGCCTTCGCCGCCAACTCTAAAATGTTCTCCAAAATGCACCCGAGCCTGTCCGCCAATTCCAAACGGCATTCCGCTGAGTGTCAGAGTTTTGGCTGCCGTGCCGTCAGTATTCAGCAACTGAAATTCGCCGCTTCGCACATATCCCGTATGCAGCAACATTCCACCCGAAAAACCTGTATAAGCAAATTTGCTTTTTGATTTTTCCTGCGCAAAAGATATGTTTGCAAAAAAACAGGCAAATAAAAGAATTGTTATCTTTCTCATTCTCAATATTTTATATAAAATTTATTTTTATTTTTTTTAAGTCCGCGAAGGTAATAAAAAAAGGGCAAAGAACAAAGAGCAAGGAACAAAGACAAAAAGCTGGTGTCATTCCCGCGCAGGCCTTAATTCAGTTTTCGTTCTAAAATCTTTAAAAATTCCTGTATGATTGGGTTTTCCAAGTCCCATTTCAGATTTTTGGCGATGTAGGCGTTTGCCTCGCTCATTTCGGTCATTTGGTTGAAATCGGCGAGGGCTTGTGCAAAATTTTCACCATTGCCGTCGAATATTTCGCGCTGAAACCGAAATCTATCAGCAATGCTGAATACATTGCGAAGGTCAGATATTTTATTTTTTGGAATGGTATTCGCGACAATGTTATTATCTTTTACAAATGTGTCAATCAAAGTTTCCTGTTTGAGTTGAGTTTCAAAAACCATCTGTTGTTGTTCTTCTTTTTTTGGCTTAACAGTTTCAGGTTTTTTTTCAACTTCAACAATTTCAATTTTTTCTTCGATTTCAGGCTCAACAATAATTTCCTCTTCAACCGAAATTTCTTCAACTTTTTCCTCTGCCATTTCCTCAAAAGCGGGAATTTCCTGTTGTGCAGGCTGGTTGGAAATATTGCCGTTTTCACTGGAATGATAGCGGTTAATCTCAATTTTTTTCTCGCCATCTTTGTTTTTTGTTTCTTGTTCTTTGTTCTCAACAACAGCGCACAAAGTCAGATTTTGCAGGCAATCAACAATGCTTTGCGCCTTTGCCACTGACAAATCAATCATTGTTTCTGGAATATTTTCCAACACATCAAAACCCCTTGTAAGAAGTTTTAATTCCTCTATATCCTTGTTAATCAAGGTTATTAATAATTCTTTATTCATTTTGTTTATATTTTTCAAAAAAAACATTAATTTTGCACTAAATTTTTAGAGTACAAAAGTACAGATTTTTTTTGAATTTAAAAAAAAGATAGCAATGAATTTTTTTGAAAATCTAAACCGCTCTCGCGGAAGTATCGAAGTCATTTGCGGGTCAATGTTTTCGGGGAAAACTGAGGAACTGATACGCAGATTGAAACGCGCAAAAATTGCAAAACAGCGCGTAGAAATTTTTAAGCCGCAAATCGACACCCGCTATTCAGAAAGCGAGGTTGTGAGCCACGACCGCAACGCGATTTCTTCAACTCCAATCGGCTCGTCTCAAAATATTCTGCTGATGGTGGAAGATGTTGATGTTATCGGCATTGACGAGGCGCAGTTTTTCGATGAAACTCTTGTGGAAGTTTGCACCGAACTTGCGGCGCAGGGCTACCGCGTAATTGTAGCGGGGTTAGATATGGATTTTCAAGGCGTGCCTTTTGGTCCGATGCCCGCGCTAATGGCGGTTGCAGACGATGTTACCAAAGAACACGCAATTTGTGTGCGTTGCGGCGCGCCGGCGTATGTTTCACACCGTTTGGTAAATGAAGACAAGCGCGTTCTGCTCGGCGAAAAAGATGCCTACGAGCCGATTTGCAGAGGCTGCTTTAATCAAGTTCAAGCACACAGATGACACAGATTAGATAGATTTGCACAGATTTTTTTATAAAAATTTAAACAGATTTACACAGATAATAGTATAATTATCTGTGTAAATCTGTTTAATCTGTGTCATCTGTGTGCTGATGTTGTTTATATAAAATTCACTTCCGTTTCAAGTTCTATTGAAAATTTTTCTTTTACTCTGCGCTGAATTTCTGCGGAAAGTTGCGCTATATCTTGCGGCGTTGCGTTGCCGATATTAACCAAAACTAACGGCTGATTTTCATAAACCTGCGCCCCGCCGATTTTTGCACCTTTTAAGCCGCACTGTTCTATTAACCACGCCGCTGAAAGTTTTACAATTTCGTCATTTACAGCATAATACGAAATACTTGGAAAATCTTTTTGCAATGACAGAAAATGAGTTTTGCAGCAATACGGATTTTTAAAAAAACTGCCTGCGTTGCCGAGAATTTTCGGGTTTGGGAGTTTGCTTTCTCGAATGGAAATCACTGCTCGGCGCACGTCTGCAATGGTCGGGTTTTCAACGTTTTGCAAAGCGTTTTTCAACGCGCCGTACTCAAGATTAAGTTTGGGCTTTGTTGATAAAATGAAATTTACGGCGGTAACGATAAATTCTCCTTTGTGCGTAGTTTTAAAAACGCTTTCTCGGTAGCCGTAATTGCATTCTGACACCGAAAAAATACGTTTTTGCGCCGTTTTTATTTCAATCGTTTCCACGCTTTCGATAATATTTGCAATTTCCGCGCCATACGCACCGATATTTTGTACGGCAGCAGCACCGACTTCGCCCGGAATTAGCGACAAATTCTCTACTCCGCCGAAATTATTTTCAACCATTTCTGCGCAAAAATCGTCAAAAACAACACCCGCGCCGACACGAACAAACACATTATCATTATCACCGTCATTGCGGGGTTGAACCGCAATCGTTCGCAACTGATTTTCAATCGATTGCGGGTCAAGCCCGCAATGACAAAAAGCGTTAATTTTTGAATGCAAAACCGTTCCATCAAAATCGCCGAGAAAAAGCAGATTGCTGCCTGCGCCGATATGCAAAAGTTTTTCGGTTTTTTGCCTGTTTTCAAGCAAAAAACCGATTAATTCGCCTTCGGTTTCATATTCAAAATATTTTTTTGCAAAAATATTAAACCCAAAAGTATTTTTATCTTTTAAAGAAAAATTGTTGTAAAGCATTTTTTAATTAAACTTTTACACTGTCGTAATATAGAGTTTCAGGAGCAATATCAACATCATTGTTCCAAGCCACCGTATCGAAACAAACCCGCGCTGACTTAAATGTTTTGGGTTCTTTCAAACTTTTAAAAACACCTGTTTCAAGCAGCGGTTTTACGTCATAACAACGTTTTTCGTTATTCTCAAACGTAAGCATCAATTTGTAGTCGTCTAACGGCACAACGGTTTTTACTTCCCAAATCATATCTTTTTATTTTAAAGGGTCTATTTTATATGGCATTTCACCATTACGGCTCATTTCCCAATCTGCCAAAAGTTCGTCTTTGTGAATTTCCACCCACGCCTGAACAAAACGCAACTGTCTTGCGGGTAAAATTCCCTCGTCAATATTCCCTGTAACAATATCAACAGTCGCATTATTACTTTGATATTGAACGTGAATATGCGGCGGTTGATGGTCTTTATAATACATTCGTATAATCAACCCATAAAACATTGAAAGTGTAGGCATAATTTTATCTTTTAAAGTTTCGACAAAGGTAGCAAAAAAAAATTTGATTGACAAAAACAAATTTTCTATAATTTTTTTGTAATTTTGCACAAAATTTTTAAAATCAAAAGTAAATGAAAAAATATTTATTTGCCGCAATTTTCAGCAGCGTATTTTGCGCATTGTCGGCACAAAATGCAGACGTTATCAAAAGTTTGGCAAAACCAGACAGCGTTACAGGCGCAACAGTTACGGTGGCGCAAGACGAAACGGTCAGTTATTTTTTGCAGAAAAAAAGTGGGACAACAGACAATTCCGCGCTGAAAAAAGGTTGGTGCGTGCAGGTTTTTTCGGAAAATTCAGCATCGGCAAAAGATATGGCATTTTCCATTGAGAAAAAAATCAAGGCAAAATTCCCAAATGAAAATGTGCGTGCAGAACGTATTTCGCCGTTTTGGAAAGTGCGCGTTGGCAAATTTGCCACACTTGACGAGGCAAACGCTCTTAAAGAACTGTTAATCAAAGAATTTGCCGAGTACAAAAGCGGAATTTATGCGGTGCGGTTTTCAGAATAACAAAACATTATACAATAGTTATTGCTGCGCGTTATACAATAGTTATTCGCTGCGCGTTATACGATTGTATATCTCGTATAACAACTGTATAACTATCGTATAACAACTGTATAACTATCGTATAACAACCGTATAACTATTGTATAACAACCGTATAACTCATTTAAAAAAAATATTTAAAAATTATTATGAAAAAACTTTTTTATTCAATTATGATTGGAACTTTTATTTTGACCACTTCTTTTGGTCCTAATTCGTCTGTCGGAATTAATACGGCAAATCTTGACACAAATGTCAGCCCTTCCGCAGATTTTTATCAATACGCTTGCGGCGGCTGGATGGCGGCAAATCCGCTAAAACCCGAACATTCGCGTTTCGGCACTTTTGACGCTTTGCGCGAAACTTCGCAAGAACAGGTTAAAGGTTTGATTACTGACATTTCTCAAAAGCAAAATGCGCAAGGCACAGTTGCTCAAAAAATCGGCGACTTGTACTCATTGGCAATGGACAGCACTCGTTTGAATGCGGAAGGCGCGAAACCGATTTTGCCGCTTTTGGCAGAAATTAAGAAAATCAAAAATAAAGCGGAAATTACGCCGTTAATTGCCAAAATGTTCCGCAACGGAATGACGCCGTTCTTTTCGCACTACGTTTATGCTGACGATATGAACAGTTCTGTCAATATTTTCCACCTCAACCAAGGCGGTTACAATATGGGCGACCGCGATTATTATCTTGATAATGACGACAATACGAAAAATATTCGTGCAAAATATGTTGAATTTATCGAGAAAATTTTTACTCTTTCGGGCTACTCTGCCAAAGAGGCAAAAAAAGCCTCCGCTGCGGTGATGAAAATCGAAACAGAGTTGGCAAAAGCGGCTTCGTCCCGCGTTGATTTGCGCGACCCTGTGGCTAATTATCACAAAATTCCGCTTGCAGAATTGCAGACAATTTCGCCTGCAATAAATTGGCAGCAGTTTTTTGAAAAAATCGGCATAAATAATCTTACCGAACTAAATCTCGGACAGTTGAAACCGATTGCCGAAGTGAGCAAAATCATTGAAAATGAATCACTTAAAAACATCAAATATTATCTTTTGGCTGATGCGATAAATAATTATGCAAGTTTTTTGAGCGATGAATTTTCGGCTGCAAATTTTGATTTTTACGGCAAAACTTTGTCGGGCAAAGAGCAGCAAAAAGACCGTTGGAAACGCGCAGTTGATGTTATTGACGGTGCTTTGGGCGAGGCTGTTGGACAACTTTATGTGGAAAAATATTTTCCTGCAAAGGCAAAAGAAAAAATGGTTGAGTTGGTAAAAAATTTGCAAATCGCTCTTGGCGAACGCATCAATAATCTTGCTTGGATGAGCGATTCTACAAAGGTTAAGGCGCAGGAAAAACTCAATATTTTCCACGTTAAAATCGGTTATCCCGACAAATGGCGCGACTATTCGGCTCTGAAAATTGACAAAAATATCTCGTATCTCGACAATATTATTTCCGCAAGTAATTTTGAATATGACTACAATATTTCAAAATTCGGCAAGCCCGTTGATAAAGACGAATGGCTAATGAATCCGCAAATGGTGAATGCCTATTACAATCCTGCGACTAACGAAATCTGTTTCCCTGCGGCAATTTTGCAACCGCCATTTTTCAATTTTGATGCTGACGATGCAGTAAATTACGGCGCAATCGGCGTGGTAATCGGACACGAAATGACGCACGGTTTTGACGACCAGGGCAGGCAATATGACAAAGACGGCAACCTCAAAGATTGGTGGCTCGAACAGGACGCAGTGCGTTTCACGGAACGCGCCAAAGTATTGTCAGATTTTTTCAATAATATCGTTGTAATCGACACCATTCA
>JAISKN010000248.1 GCA_031260925.1 Prevotellaceae bacterium
CCTTACTTCATTGTACAAAATGGGATTCCCGCCTGCGCGGGAATGACACCTGTAAAGCAAAAACTAAACTTTTTTTATTCAAATGAAAAAATACATGTTAATAATCATTTCTATTTTCGCGCTGTTTTCGTGCCGAAACGATATTATAACCAAAAGCACTCCCGAAGAGGTTTTTCTTGCTTTTTGGAAAACTCTTGACGAAAATTACGTCTATTTTGAGGAAAAAAATCTTGATTGGGACAGTATTTATCATATTTATTACCCTCAAGCGCAGGCTGCAAAAGACAGGTACGCATTATACGGCATTTTTTCCGAAATAATACCGCTGTTTAAAGACGGACACGTTTCTATGCACGGTTATTTGTCAAGCGATTATTATTTTTCTATTAACTACTCTTTTATGCAGTATGTAGATACATTGAATTGGTACAGACACAATACAAATGATATTTTAAAAGAATGGGGCTTTGAGGAAAAAAAATATTCCCAAAATTTCAGATGTTATCAGCATAAAAATAAAAATTATGCAATGATTTCAACATACGCGATGGGTGCGCCGATTGGTACTGAACAAAAAACAATGCTTGGCGAATTGACTTCGGTTATCAATTCTTTGAACTGCAAAGACGGTTTGATATTTGATATAACAAACAATGGCGGCGGTTTTGTAAATGAGATTTTGCCGTTATTTTTTGCAGACGAAAAAATGTTGTATTACGCACAGTTTAAAACAGGAAAAGGGCATAACGATTTTAGCGATAAAATTCCCCAAACAGTACATGGCGAGGGCGTTGTGCCTGAAACTGTGCCTGTGGTTGTGCTTACTGGACCAAACACTTTTAGCGCAGCAAACTGTTTTGCATATATTGTAAAAGATTTTCCAAATGTTACTATTTTGGGCAAAAAAACAGGCGGCGGCGGCGGTCCTATACACCTTTTAACGTTGCCTAATTCTTGGATAATATCATCGCCGTTTGCAAAAGCGGTTGGCATTAACGGCGAAAATATGGAATTTCCGCTTGTGCCTGATATTTATGTGAAAAAAGTAAATTCAAATAATGAAGATGTTACAAATGAAAGCGATGTAATAATAAAAGCAATAGAAGTTTTAGACAGCATAAACAATAAATAATTATGAAAAAAATTTATCGGATTTTAATAATATTTTTCGCGTTTTTTTCTTGTCGAGAAAATATGACGGACAATACGGAAGAAACGTTTGTTGCTTTTTGGCGGGCATTAGACGAAGATTATGCCTATTTTGACGAAAAAAATCTTGATTGGGACAGCATTTACCGCGTTTATTACCCGCAAGCGCAGCAAAGTAAATATAATGAAGAGTTGCATAGAATTTTTGAAGAAATTGTTTTGCAATTTAAGGACAGAAATATTGCTATATTTACAACATCTAATATGTTATTTGACCAAATACGTTGGTATGAAGATTCAAGAGCAGACACTTTATATGCTAATAATCACAGACTTGACATTGATTTTGATTTGAAGTATTACCAATTTATTGACAATCAAATATATTTTAGATGTTGGCAAGATACAATAAAAAAATACGCTTTTACTGAACTTTTTTCGCCTGAAAGTTTTTTGTATTATAAAGATTCTATTTCATACGAAAACGGAATAATTATTGATATTAGAAATAATTATGAAAATAATGAAAATATTTTATCTATTGCCTCGCTTTTCTTTGAAAATGAATTGATTGCATACTACGAGAGTGTGAGAACAGGTAAAGGCAGAAATGCTTGGAGTGAAAAAACGCCGAAAATGCTTTTGGGGCAAGGGAAAATTTCCGCAAATATTCCTGTTGTTGTACTTACCTCACCCCGCACTGCATCTATGGCAAACTGTTTGGTAAATGTTATGAAACAGTTGCCGAATTGCCGTATTATAGGAGAACAAGGCATTGATGTATTGCGGACTGAAAAATACGAATCAATAATTTTGCCTAACTATTGGCAACTGTTGTACCCTGTTTTTTCATCAAAAAAATATGATGAAAATGGTAATTGTTTAGATATTATTGGCGTAAAACCTGATATTTTTGTAGAGATGAGAAATTTTTACCGTTACGAAAATATGAAAGATTCTATGGTTTTAAAAGCAATCGAAGTTTTGGACAGCATAAATGGTTTTTAATTATGAAAAAAATAATTTTAATAATAATTTCTTTTTGCGCTTTAAATTTATCGGCGCAGCCTGTTGATAGTTTAAGAAAATCGCACGACTTTTCGCTCGGCACAGGCTATATGCAGATGATGAGCAGCGCGTTTTTGCCTTTTGGTATGCCTGCGGTAAATATTGTTGCTGATTATCAATACTTTAAACAGAGTAAAAAACACAATAAAAATTATTGGGGTTATTGGCTCAAACCGCAGTTTTCGTTTCTGCTGACTAACGAGCCGCGCAGTCCGTACTATGAGCAGATTTCACCGAATATTTACCGTGTAGAACTGAAAACAGGCGGCGTTTGGCTGCGCAAAATGCTGATAAAATCGGAAAAAATTCGGCTTTTTGTCGGCGCGGGAGTTTCGTTGAATACGGAGTTTAATTTTGCGTTGAGCAATAGCAAACTCTATTATTACTACATTCCAGATTTGAATTGGTATTTTTCGCCCGATTTTGCAATGAAAGCTGAGTATAATTTCAAAAAAGTGCAATTAAAAGGCGAGATTTCGCTGCCTGTGGCAATGGTCGGAAATTACATTGACCAATTTCATTATGTGCCTGTAAATATTGACACTTGCAGCATTGTAAAATACAAACTTACGCCTAACACCTTTGTTTTTTGCAACAAAATTTTTCAGCCGAGTTTGTCCCTTACCGCAAAATTCCCGCTAAATAAAAACCAAAATGACAAGAAAAAATGGTTCTTCCTTGTCAAATATGTTTTTGAATCGCTTGACGTAAATCTCAAAAATTTCGCAGAAAGAAAAGAGCAGCACGATATTAAAATCGGTTTTGTGTGCGAAATGTAAATCAAAATTTAGCACGCAGATAACGCTGATTTAATAGATAAACGCAGATAATTAAAATATTGATTATCTGCGTTTTATCTAATTTATTGTTAATAAAAATCTGCGTAAATCCGTTTAATCCGCGTCATCTGCGTGCAAAAAGACTTTTGAGACAGCCCTATCTTTTAAATCTGCGTCATCTGCGTGCTAAAAACCTTGAAACAGTCCTTTATTTTTTTCCTAAAATTCCGCCAATACCACCGATAATATTACCTATATCGCCGAGCGGGTTGCTGCTTTTTGCTGATGTTTTTTTGCCTGTACTGCTTTTTGTTCCAAGCAAATTATCAATAATGCCTTCGAGATTGTCGGGCAATTTGTCTTTTACAACGCCAAGCACTGTTTCAACTGCAATTCTTGCAATCGGCTCTGATATTTTGGCTTTTTTTGCCACAAGTTTAATGATTTCGTCCATAAGAATTAAAATTTAAAATTAATATTATTCTGCTGTTTCTACTGCTCCATCAAGTGCAGTTTTTGCTTTTGCCTGCGCCTCTTGCAACTGCTCGTCTGTAATGCCTTTTTCTTTCATTACTTTTGTTTTGCAGGCAGAGCAAAGTTCGGTAATGCCTTTTTCTTTACGGGCATCTGCCACAGTACCTTGAAAAATCTCTGTCGTTTTGCTCGAATTTATATAACGGCAATCGTCATACAAATGAAATTTAGTACCCGATTTTGTCCAGAAAACAAAATTTTGCCCTGTGAGTGCCTCCACTTCGGCGGTCTGCTCAGCATACTCTTCTTGCGAAGGCGCGTTGTAGTCGGCACTTGCAGCACCTCCGCCAATCATAAACAAAGCGGCGATTGCTGCCACAAGGTACTCTTTTTTGACAATAGCCAAAATCACAACAGGCAGGAAACAAACCACTGCCGACACTACGCCAAGTTGATTTTGGAAAAAGAATTTTACACCATTTGCCTTTGATGCGGGGTCGTAACGATTGGCTTTTTTCCACTGAAACGAGCCGACAATAAGCAAAACCAAGTCAATAACAAGGAAAAGATACAGTAAAATTGTCATTACTGTTGATAAATTTATCTCTGGTTGTTTTTTGAAAAGTACAACCATAGCGATTATTTGCGCCGCAAAAGCACCTGCCCAAAAGAGCATTGCCTTTGTTCTGAAGCCCGTTGCCTGCGCTTTTGCCTCCGCTGTTGGTACAAATGCAGGTTTAGAAGCAGTTGAACTGCTTTCTACTTTCGTAATTTTTTTAGATGTTGCCATTTTTTATTTTTTAAATTAATTAATAAAATGTTATGTGCAATTTAATACAATTATCGTGCCAAAACCACATTCTTTTATTGTAAATTTTATTTTAGGCATTTTCTACCGCATTGAAAGCACGCACACAATTTTTTTCTGAATTTTTTTGCCGTTGGAAACGTTAATTGCCTCTGCTACAATCACATACACGCCGACAGGACAAAGGGAATTGTTGTCGGAGAGTCCGTTCCAAATGAGCGAGCCGCTTGCGGTAGCAACGGCATTGTTGCAGAGAGTGCGCATTTTTTGCCCTGTCGGGTCATAGATTGTTGCCGAGAGTGCAAAACCGCTTTCGGGCAGGGCATAGTTGAGGACAAGGAAATCGCGGTAACCGTCATTATCTGGCGTAAAAGTTTCGTATTCGAGCCAAAAATTCTTGTCGCTTTCGATTTTCGGCACAAAATATTGAGAATTTTGACGCGATGGCGTACCGTAATTGACATCAAAACTCGCTGAATGCCAATTATTTACATCTTGTGTCGGCGTGTATGGATTAATTCGTTCCAACGAAACGCCGCGCGGATTGGACACAAATTTTTGGTGCATTTTTTCGGAATAATTAAATTCGTCAATGAGTTCGGCACTCGGTTTTGCAATCACAAAACTGCCTTCCGTATTCGGCAAAGAAGGCAGCGCACACTCAATTTTCAGCGCGTTTTCATCGCAATCATACGCACCGCAAACAGATAAAATATTGTCAGTCAGCAACAAATATTTTTTGGGAAAAAGTAAAATATTGTGTTCAGTAATTTTTTTTCGGCTGTCAAGTGCGCCATTCAGGCGGCGCGTGATTTCGATTTTGGACAAATCAATCACTTTTTCACTCGCGTTGAAAAGTTCTGCAAAAGTGGAAATGCCTTCATTTGTATGAAACAGCAACTCATTGATAACCAAATCATTATACTCGACTTCTTGCGGTTTTGCAATTTGAAACGAAAAATTTTCAATATCAAAACCTGAAATATCGGTTAAATTTTGAACAAAAATTTCTGCCGTATCATTTTCCAAAGCAGGCGAAAAAATGAGCGTAATCCTGTCGTTTTTTGGGCTTTCGGCAGTTGCGGAAATAATATTTATATTTTCAGAATAATAATTTTGAATGTCTGATAAAACGCTGTCATTCAATTCTTTATTAAAAAACAAAATTACTGACGTATCGCTCGGCAAACTTACATATAAAAATTTTGGTAAAATTTTATCTGAATTTTCAGCAAAAACCGAATTTTGTCGGCAGGGCGTTCCGCCTGAATTATCGCGTGACGGCTGCCAATTATCCGCCGAATTATGCAGATTTTCGGGGTCAATTTTTTCCAGCGAAAAGCCGCCGTCTTTTTTGAAATTATCGCCGCCAAACCATTTATCTGAATATTCTATAAAAGCAACTGTCTGATTTTCAGCAGTTTTCAGAGTAATTAAACCCGCAGAATTTGGCAAAGTCGAAAACGAAGTTATTTGAGCAACATTGCCAAATTGCAGAAGTTCCGACCGCGCCGCAGACGAACAAAGCAGCAAAAAACTGCCCGCCGAAATCTCGCCCTGCGTGATTGTGCCTGTGTTGTTGCCCACCGAAATTTTCCACCCCGCAAGGTTAATATTTCTGTCCGTGCGGTTAAAAAGTTCTATATATTCAAAATTTGGTAAGCCAACTTGCGGGTCTGGGTCTGCCATTATCTCATTGATAATCAGGTCATTGCAGTTGATTGTTTGTGGAATAAAAATATACGGCTCGCCAGAAACCAAAAAATCATCAAAAAAATATTTATCTTTATTGCCAGATGAATAATTTATGTAAATGGCTGAAAATTGGGCATTTAATGAAAAATTATCGAAAATTTCGCCCTCTAAAACAAAATCGGTTTCGGTATCAAGTTTTGAAAATAATTGCCAGTTTCCCGCCTCATCTCGTTGCGCTTTTACGTTCAAAACATTTGATGTTGAGGAAGTTACGCGGTTGTCTGCGCCGTCAATAATTTTCGTTGTAGCAGTGCCGTTTTGCCGATAAAGCGAAATCTCTTTTGCCGTTGTGCCGCCGACAGCAATAAAATAACCGTTCAGCGGGGCGGTAAAATCGGCGTTGTCGGAAACAAGATAAAATCTGACATAGTTTGCCGTTGTCAGATTGACGTTTGCGCGAATTTTACACTCCCAACTTGCATTCAAAATAGCAGTGGAATTTGTCGAAAGGTACGCCTTGAACGAGCCAGTCCCCGATGCCGAAACATCATTGAGTTGCAACTCAAAATTATTGACAGCGAATTTTTCAGTTGTGCCGTTCCATTGCGGATTTTCGGTAAAATCGCCATCAGAAAAATCGTCTGAAAATTGCGCATTCAGCGAAAAATTTATTGTCAAAAAACAAAAAATCAATAAATATTTTTTCATAACTGTTTTTTCGACAAAGGTATATAAAATTTGTCAATAACTTTTTTGCATTTTAACTTTTTATTTTTTATTTTTTTATTAAAAAATGATTAATTTTGCAGTCGAAAAAAATTAAGTAATGTAAAATAATTAATGTTATATTTTCTTTGCGGCTTTCCGTCTTTGCGCCTTTGCGTTAAGAAATATATTTTTTGAACGCAAAGGCGCGAAAGCACAAAGTATTACATTATATAAACAACCAAGTTATGAAAGTAGCAATAGTAGGCGCGAGCGGCGCAGTTGGACAGGAATTATTGAAAATTCTTGCAGAAAAAAATTTTCCATTGACAGAATTATTACTGTTCGGCTCTGAAAGGAGTGTCGGCAAAGAATATGATTTTAAGGGCGAAAAAATCAAGGTGCAACTTCTTCGGCACGGAGACGACTTTAAAGGCGTGAGGTTTGCCTTTGTGTCGGCTGGCGCGGCTATCTCAAAGGAGTTTGCCGAAGATATTACCCGTTTTGGCACGATTATGATTGACAATTCGAGCGCGTTCAGAATGGACGAAGATGTGCCTTTGGTAGTGCCTGAAATCAACCCCGATGACGCGAAATTTTGCCCGCGCAGAATTATTGCCAACCCAAATTGCACCACAATTCAACTCGTTGTCGCGCTCAAAGCATTGGAAGATATTTCGCACATCAAAAAAGTGCGCGTGAGTACATATCAGGCAGCATCTGGCGCGGGCGCAAGCGCAATGCAGGAACTCGAACTTCAATACCGCCAAGTGCTTGATAACAAAGAAGTTACGATTAATAAATTTGCACATCAGTTGGCTTTCAATATGATACCGCAAGTAGATGTTTTTACCGAAAACGGCTACACGAAAGAGGAGATGAAAATGTACCACGAAACGCGGAAAATTATGCACTCCGATATTTTGGTGAGTTCTACCTGTGTCCGCGTGCCATCGTTGAGGGCGCATTCTGAGGCGGTTTGGGCGGAAATGGAAAAGCCGATTTCCGTTGCCGATGCACAAAAAGCGTTTGAACACGCAAAAGGCGTTGTTCTCGTTGATGATATTGAAAATAAAAAATACCCGATGCCACTCTTTGTTTCTGGGCAAGACCCTGTGTTTGTCGGGCGAGTGCGCAAAGATTTAACCAACGAAAACGGACTTTCATTTTGGTGCGTTTCCGACCAAATCCGCAAAGGCGCGGCATTGAATGCAGTACAAATCGCGCAATACTTGATAAACTAAAAGATAAGGAATAAGAATGCGAATTACGGGTTGCATTCCTACGGAATGCCCTGAATATGTGATACTTAATTTCTACCGAGCGATTCATTCCTACGGAATGATGTGATTTTTACACCGCAATCCGTTAGGATTGCATCGCTCGGTAGAAAAAAATACAAATATAAACCTGCATTCCGTAGGAATGCACCCTTAAAAAAACATTTCAACC
>JAISKN010000269.1 GCA_031260925.1 Prevotellaceae bacterium
CCGTCAGATACTCGCGTGAGCAATGCGCGGTATTCCTGTCCCATTGCCAAAATGCCGCCGTTTTTGATGTAGATGTACGATTGCGTTTCGTTTGGAATTTGTGCGCCGTTCAAATACCACTCGTATGCACTCCATTTGTAACCGCCGTTGTATCTGTCGTTTTGCAGGGCTATTACGTCATTCCAATTTTGTTCCATTATCCACGCGGGGTAGAAAATGTCAAATGTAAATGTGTGATTTTCGATTGTGCCGTCTGATAATTCAAATGAAATTGTGAAAGAATAATCGTAGTCAGGCAGCACATATTGCGGACTTGGCTTTTGCGGAATTGGGATTTCTATTGTTCCGCCCGATGCAATTTCGCAGTCAATATCTAAAAAGCCTTCGTTTTTTGCTTTTTGATTAAACTTTACAGAATAACAGTCTAAACCGCCTTCTAAAACGCTGTAGGTCAATAAAATAAATTCGTCATCTGCGCAAATTTCGCCGATTGGATTTATTTCTATTTTATCGCAATCTTCAACAATAAGATTTAGCGTTACGATTGTGTCGCAACCCGAAGTTGCATTAACTGTATCTTTGTAAGTGCCTGCATCTGTAATTATTGCGCCGTAAAAATCATAACTTTTGCCATTACAAATGGTCGCATTTATGGTGTTGGTTTCTCGCGGAAGCACAGTTACAACGTGAGTAACAATGCTGTCGCAGCCATTTTGTGCAACGAGAGTATCGTCAACATAATGAGTTCCGTCTTCCCAGATACAACCGCAAATCGGATATTGATGTCCTGCGCACATATCATCATAAACGGTAGTTCTTATGGCAGGCAGAACATCATTTTTTTCAATAAAATAATCGCAAACTTCGCCGAGATTGTTTGTAATTATTATGTGTAATGTTACGTTTAAACTGCCTGACAAGCCTGTGGTAATCGTGTCGCCAACATATTCAACTCCATTTACTGTCCAAATATATTGAACATTATCAAAAAGTATTTCCAAATCTTCATTCCTCGAAACGTAAATTTTTTCACATTCAACTGTTATTTCTGGCATTGGAGTTTCATATTCAACCTTTAAATAGGGGTGTTTGGTTTGGTCGCTGTATTCCTTGCTTGCAAATGTCATCAATCTATAATAATCATTAATATTTTCCTGATAAGGGCGACACGAAATGCCGTTATAATTGGCATATAAACCACCGCCATTTATCAAAATATTATTCATACTAAAAACGTAATTTACCCAATATGCAGGATTATCCATTGTTCCCGAAATATGAGGCGTTATCATGCTTGTTGTTGCGTCTATAGTTGGTTGATTATTCCAAGTGATTGTATATTCGCCCCACGCCTGTGTTACGCGATTGAAAACGTGTTTGTTCGTTTTATTTGAAGCATTGCCGCGAAAATCTATGCCAAACAGGTACAAATCGGCATTTGCTATTTGAGAATTAGATGTTAAATTAAAATCAGATAAATCAAAATTTAGATAAAATCGTTCAATTCCAGGAGTGCCGCTCCAAGTCCAAATATCAGACACTACATAATTTTGATTTCCTTTGTTTGAAGTATTTTGCGAATCTGCAGGCTGACGACACGCAACAGGGGCATCTGCTGTTGTGTAATATGCTTGGGTGCAGGCAATTACAGAATCATTATTTTCCTCGCACAAACGAACTTCTATATCGTCTAAAATCAAGTCATTTCCGCTTGTTCCTGTTGCGCAATTATTGTAAATTTTTACAACTATCGAAGTTTCAGGCGTGATAAATTCAAAACCATAAATTTTCCAATTTGGGTCAAGGTCGGGAATATTTCCTGTATAATAATTTGCCAAGACACTGCCTGAGACAGCACTTTCCACTACAAAACGAACATTGGCAAAATCTACAAGCCAAGGCTCTGCAACCTTAACCAAACTCGCAATCCAAGCCGAAATATACAATTTTGAGCCAACTTGCAAATTATTTATTTGAGTTTGATAAAATATTTCATTCAAATTTGCCCCCGAAGCAACAAGCAAATAGTAACCCCGCATAAAATCGTTAGGATAAGTGTGGTCATCAAAATCATACCACGAAGCAGTATGAGTATTTGGTGTCTGTTTTACCAAAGCATAACACGGGTCGCCATAAGCCGTTGGGTCGTAAGACAACCCAGAAACTTGCGGAATTCCTGTCGGTTTTGCAACAGGGTCGCTCGGCGAGTTTCCGCCAAAATCTTCTTTAAACAAAATAGTTCCTGTGGCTGCGCAACCTGTGGGGTTTGTCTGTCCGCAATTATCGCTTAACTCAATATCTATTGCAATTCGCGGCATAACTGTACTGCCCTGCCGCGGCTCTACATAAACAGTTTGAACGGCAGAACTGTTTTTTGTAACCGAAACCTCATTTATATTTGAGGCAAACGGAGTGCCGCTTGTTGCTGTATTATACCAATAAAAATTTGTTCCTGCCTGTGTCGGAACGCTTACTTTCACAACGGCATTTGGACAGGCAATGTATTTTTGGAGGACTGGCTCGTCATCGCACAAACGAATTTCTATGTCGTCTAATGCAAAATCATTTCCTGTACTACCTGTGCTATTGTTATAAATTTTTAAAATAATAGACGATTGTCCAGATGGAATAGTAAAAGCAACCCCGTAATTTTTCCAAACAGGATTACAGTCTGGAATATCTCCCGTAAAATATTGTGTCAAAACATTTCCGTTTAAATCTTCTACAATAAAAATTTGATTGACTTTATCGGGTCTATCAGAGTCTCTAACACTGGTAAGCCATAATGATAAAAATAAATTTGTGTTTGAATATAAATTATCTATTTGCCTTTGATAATAAACGCCACGTTGAGGGGCGGCATCAAATTGTATAAAATATCCTCGTGTTTTATCATTTGGGAAAGTGTGGTCATCAATAGCAACCCAACCGCCCCAAGGCAAAGTAGCACCTTCTTTTCTTATGCTATAAACTGAAAAATAAGTTCCATCGTAGCCAATAGGATTGTAAGTATGACCCAAAACTTGCGGAATACCTGTCGCCTTTACAGCAGGGTCGCTCGGTGAGTTTCCGCCAAAATCTTCTTTAAACAAAATCGTTCCTGTGGCAGCGCAACCTGTGGGGTTTGTCTGTCCGCAATTATCGCTTAACTCAATATCTATTGCAATTCGCGGTAGAACTGTACTGCCCTGCCGCGGCTCTACATAAACAGTTTGAACGGCAGAACTGTTTTTTGTAACCGAAACCTCATTTGTATTTGAGGCAAACGGAGTGCCGCCTGTTGCTGCATTGTACCAATAAAAACTTGTTCCTGCCTGTGTCGGAACACTTACTTTCACAACTGCATTCGGGCAAGCGATGTATTTTGCTGGAATTATTTCATCTTCATCTACTGCCGCTGCAAGATAGCAATAAGATGCTGAGCCGCCCAAACCATACCCATAAACACTTATTCCATTCGCATTTTGGAAAAAATAGGAAGTAGCGCTACTCACTAACGTGATATTTGCGTATGATAAACCAGAGGCGATATTGTCTGTCCAAACAATAGCAGGCATTGATGCCGTTGTCAAGATTGTTGTATTGTTTTTGGTTGCAGTAGGCGTAACAATTAATGCAAAATGACTTGAGATTACTTGTGGCGAAATCACGTCTATAAAAGGTGAAACGCCAACTTCACGAGCCGTCATTTCCGAAATAGGCTCAACTCGCACCAAAGACGGGTCGCCCAAACTATAATAAGACGGGTTTGTAATTTCATTCCAACTCACCATATAAGAATAAACTTCAACAGGGTTATTTGCAGAAATATAACAGCCTTTATTCGCTTGATTTATCTCTAATTCAACAAATTGCCCTGCGCTTAAATTTAACGAGCCGCTCATAATTGTTCCACCTGTTTGAGTAATATTTGTGCCGTTTTGCGAGGCAACAATGCGCACTCTGTCTTTTCCGCGATTTGTAACGGGCACAAAATACGATGTTCCCCAAGCCAACACAGGTGTTAATTGTTCAAAAAGCATATCAGCCCAACCGTCAGAGGACACAGGTACAAAAGCATTTGTAGTATTTACAAAATAGGCAACAGGATTGCTGCTTGTAATGTGAAAACCTGTTAAATCTGTGTGTGGAACGTGTTTTGAAAACACCTCACCTGCGTTTATTGTAGTCAATAGCGTACCGTTTTCACGAATTTGCGTGTTGTTTTGAGTAGCAACAATTACATAACCATCACCTTGTTGATTGACATAAGTCGGGTGTGGGTGTGTTGGCGGCAAATATGCAATTTGATAATAATCATTACCAAGCCTTTCGACAGGAAAAATTTGAGTAGCCTCAGAACTACCTGCTTTTGTATCACTAATATAAATTACAATAGGCTTATCAGAAGTTATGTGCAATGATTTATTTGAAGAAGATGCGCCCGATGCTGCATTTCTGATGGCATTACATTCTTGAGTGGAAAAAGTCAAAGAATAAATTGTATTTGCAGGAATTGAAATAGCCCTGTTTAACGAGGTATTATCCGTAAAATTCAACTGTAAATTTGCTGAATTTTCGGTTACTATTTTCATTTGTAAATGGTACTGTTCGCCGGAAGTATTCAAGCCATTTAACCCAAATGCCACCCAAAAATCTCGCCCTGCCGTTGCCTGCGCAAACAACGCCGCTGCCGAGAAAAACAAAATTATTGATAAAAGTATTTTTTTCATAATTTTCATAATATTATATTGTTATAATTTTCTAATTAATTGTGGGGTTTCATTCCCCACAATTTATTTTTGCAAAGTTACATTTTTTTGTCTATAAGCGAAGCGGTCTAATATTTAATCTCTAATCTCTAATATCTAATATCTAATCTCTGTTTTAATACTCATTTTCCAACCAACGAGAGAGAAATATGTCATAAACTTGATAGACTGTTTCGGTTTTTGTGAGCGTTTCAAGCACGAGTTCCTTGTCTATCAAGGCTTTGGTAATTCGTCTTACGTCAGCAGGCGAGCCGATATTATATTTGCCGACAAAATTTTTTGACGTGATTTGAGAAATTTCGCCCTCTTTTGCCAACGCTATCAAAACTTCCCATTGCGCAGGCGTGAGCAGTTTTCGATATTGGAAAAATACCGCCTCGCTGTTCTTCAAAAGTTCGGAGCAAGCCTTTTTAACTGCCTCAATATCAATAGTTTGGTTTGCGAACGAAAACACCATATTACACAGACTTTGCGTGTAAAAAGTGTAACCTTTTGTCCATTCCATAACAAAATCAAGCGCATCTTGCTCTATTTCAATCTGATTTTTTGCAAATAAATTTTTGATAAAATCGGCATAAATTTCCCTGTCGATTTTGTCAAGCACAAGATATTGAGTTGATGCAAAAAACGGTCGTTTTGCAGATGAAAACATTTGTGTCATCATATTTTTTCGGCTACCGCAAAAAATAAATTGAATATTCCTAACTTGTTGAATATAAGTGCGTAAGAGTGCCTCAATGTTCTTTTCGGGGAAATCTGCTATCTGTTGAAATTCGTCTATTGCAAGCACTATTTTTGTTGATTGAGAGTCCAAAAAGTTGAGCAAACTCTGCAATGTATGCTGTTTTTCGCCCTCTGTTTGGTAGATAATTTGCAACTGTGGGTCGCCAGAAATATTGTCATAAGAAATCAGCGGTCGCAAGCCTTTTATTATTGAAAAAAACTTTTGTCCGATGGTTGTTGTTTCGGGAAATTGCTTTAAAATTGCCTCCGAAAGCAGTTTTATAAA
>JAISKN010000352.1 GCA_031260925.1 Prevotellaceae bacterium
AACCAAAACATTTTTTGGCAAAAAAGCATTTTCGCCCGATGATTTTATAAAAATACAAAACGCAAAAATCATTTACGGCAAAAATGAAAATGTGCTGTTCGCTGTTTTGCTGCAAATTACCTGTTTTGCCTTGCTTTTTCTGCTGCCGATTGCCTTTGCAGCGGGCTTGTGGGCATTTATTATCGCAGCAGGACTGTATCAATTTTATCATTCGCCGTCAAATTCGGTCGTAAAATTGCTTTTTTCAATGAAATTTGCAAGAAAATAAGATAAAAAAATTGTACTTTTGTAAAAAAATAATAACTATGCGAATTTCAGGTTGCATTCCTACGGAATGCACTGAATGTGTGATACTTGATTTCTACCGAGCGATTCATTCCTACGGAATGATGTTGCAATTACACCGCAATCCGTTAGGATTGCATCGCTTGGTAGAAAAAAGAAAAATATGGACTTGCATTCCGTAGGAATGCACCCTTAAAAAAACATTTCGTAGTAAAAATATCATTAATTCGTGGCAAAAAATTAAAAAAAATGAAACATACACTAAAATATATCATCGCCGCACTGCTGTTTTTTACATTTTGCATTGAGCAAACAGCGGCGCAGGATTTGCTGAAAAGCGAGTACTCTTTTCGCCGATATACCACGCAAGACGGATTGCCGAGCGTGTCGGTTTCAAAACTTTTTCAAGACAGCAGAGGCTTTTTGTGGATAAGTTCAAATGCAGGGTTGGCACGTTTCAACGGTTTTGAATTTAATACTTTTCTCAAAGGACAGTTTGCAAACATATTTTTTGTAAATGAAAATAAAAATGGTGAAATACAGGCATTTACAAATAATATTAGACATTCTATCAATCAAAAAACAAACCAAATGCGCACAGATACTTTGGCGCAAAATATTTATATTACGCTTAATTCTATGCGTTTGCCAAACGGTTACGGCGTGTTTTACGAAAGCAGAAATATAGGCGGAAAACAGCATTTTTTCAAAATTACCGACAAAGGCAAAATTGAAAAAATAATTGAAAATGATGATTTGAACAATTTTGATTATGATACCGACCTGAATTTTTATTACGATGAGCAAAACGAACATTTGTACATTCCTTATCCCGCAGGCGTAAAAGTTGTTAATAGAAAAGGTAAAATTACTGAATATAAGGGAATTGCCGCTTATGGTTTTTTTGTTTATAAAAATGAAATTTGTTGTCTTGCTGCCGATGGCGTTTATTTGTTGAAAAATGGGAAAGCAAACTTGCTTATTCGTCAAAAACTTGAAACGAGGGCAACAGCGGCAACTTTTTATGACGGCTCGCTGATTTTTGGCGATGCCCAAAATATCTATCAATGGAAAAATAATGCAGTCAAAAAAATCTTTACATCTTCGGGCATTTACGATTTTATTGTTGATGGCGAAAGCAATCTTTGGGTGGCAACTTCGCACGGATTATACAATTTGTTTCGCCTGCAATTCAAAAATTTTGTTTGCGATAAAAAAGAAAATATAATTACTTCTGTGTTGTATTATCCTGAAAATAAGGCAGTTATTGCAGGGACAGAAAATGGTCTTTTGTTTGAAATAAAAGAAAATTCAACCAATCAACTTTATTACCCGCAAAAAAACGGCGTAAAATTCGGTTTTCATTGTGGTTTTAATGGTGCTGTTGCCGATAAAAAAGCCTTTTTGCCTGCCACCTGCGATGTGTTGCAAATAAATAAAAATGCAAGCAAATGGTTGAATATCAACCCAAATCCTGCAAGCGATGACTATGCGCCGTACTATCACGCCTCGACTTTATCTGACGGAAATCTGGCAGTTGGAACACAAACTAACATTCAGATAATCACGCCAGAAGGCAAGGTTTTGAAACATTACGACGGCATTCCTTTTTTTCGTCAGGCACTTTTCAGCAATGCGGTTGCTGACCAAAAAGGGCGAATTTGGTATGGCGGGTACTATGGCGTGGCACTTTTGGGCAAAGACAGCGTTGTTGAAACATATTTTGGAGAAAATTACAAACTTTGTCAAATTGTGCAAAATGACAAAGAAAAAAATGTGTGGTTTGCCTCCGAAAATCGCCTTTTCAAATACGCAAACGATAGTGTAAAACTTGTAAAAACCTTTGAAAATATTATTCAAAATATATATTTTACTTCAAAAAAATATGCAATTATAGCCACATTAGACGGAATTTTCATTTATGACGAAAATTTTGAAACATTCTCATTTTATAATCACGAAAACGGTTTTATGGGTTTTGAGGCAATTAGTGGAAGTATGACCGAAGACGAACAGGGAAATGTCTATTTGCCTGCAATAAACGGATTAGCAAGTTTCAATCCCGAAATACTTTTGAAAAAACAATCTGTGCCTAAACTCTATTTTATCGGCGTTTTTTCTTCTACCGACAATGTTAAATGGCAGTTGGAAAATTCTGATTTTCCGAAATTTAACCACCGTTACAACGACATTCGTTTTTCATACATAGGACTGTCATATTCCGCCGCCGAAAATGTCCGTTATCACTATCGCCTGCTCGGTTTTCAGAACGAATGGAGTGAGCCGACCAAACAGCGCGAAGTTACTTTTAACAATTTGCCGCACGGCGATTACACGTTTGAAATTTATAGCGATGCAGGCACAGACGACTCAAAATCAGAAATTCAACGTTTTTCGTTTTCAATAAAACCCGCTTTTTGGCAAACGGCGTGGTTTTGGGTGGCTTTTATGGCTCTGCTGGTGGCTGCAAGCGTGCTTGTCGCGCTCTATTTTTCAAACAGGAAAAATCGCCGTCTGCTTGCAAAACTCGAAACCGAAAAACAACTCAACGAACTGAAAATCAATGCAATACGTCTAAAAGCCATTCCGCATTTCAACGCCAATGTCCTCGCTGCGATTGAGTATTATATTATGAATAAATCGAAAGAGGAGGCGATAAATGTGTTGGGAATTTACTCGCAATTTACCTTCCAAACTTTGCAGGAAGTAGATAAGGCAAGCCGCTCATTATCAGCCGAAATTGACTATGTAAAAATGTATCTCGACCTCGAAAAATTGCGTTTCGGCGAAAAATTTGAGTACGAAATTTTGATAGACAAAAACGTAAATAAAGACGTTCAACTGCCGAATATGATTTTGCACACTTGGGCAGAAAACGCTGTGAAACACGGACTTGCAGGCAAAACTCAGGGCGGCGTTATTACTATTTCGGCAGAGCAAAACGGCGATTTTCTTACTGTCAGCGTGCAGGATAACGGCGTTGGCAGGCAAGCCGCCGCCATCAACCGAAATGTCCGCTCAACAAAACAGGGACTTTCCATTTTGGAACGCCAAGTAGAAATCTATAACCGTTTTAATGCGCAGAAAATCAAACTATCGGTAGAAGATTTGGAAAGAGGAACAAGATTTAGTATTGAAATTCCTGAAAGTTTTAATTATAATGTGAAATGGCACACAGATAACACGGATTAAACGGATAAACACAGATAAAAAAATCCGTGAAAATCTGTTTAATCCGTGTTATCCGTGTGCAAAAAACCAAAATTATGAAAGCAATAATAATCGAAGACGAATTTTATCCGCGAGAAACGTTAAAACAGAAATTAGCAGAAAATCACCCTGATATTCAGGTGGTTGCGACGTGCGAAAATGCCGAAAACGGCTTAATAGAAATTTTGCGGCAGCAGCCCGATTTGCTGTTTTTGGACATTCAACTGCCCGAAAAAAACGGACTTTGGCTCGCCGAGCAACTGCACACGCTGGCTTGCGAAACTTTTGCGCCGCCGTCAGTGATTTTCACAACCGCCTATACCGATTCTCACTATCTTTTGGAGGCGTTTCGGCTCTCTGCTGTCGATTATTTGGTTAAACCAATTCAGATAGAAGGGCTAAAAAATGCCATTGAAAAAGTCAAAAAAAATAGAGCCGAAAACCTGCCGCCGCAGTCGTTATCAACTATTTTTGACAATCAAAAACTGCTGAAATTCAAGAATTTTGGCGGACTGATTTTGCTCAAAGCCGAAGACATCGCCTACATTGAGGCAGACGGCAACTACGCAATTCTCTATCTTGCAAGCGGCGAAAAAGAGGACATTTTTGAGCGTTTGGGCGAGATAGAAAAACGTTTGCCCGCAGAAATTTTTGTCCGCGCCGACCGCAGCATCATTCTCAACCGCACCCTCATTCGCCAAATCAACACCAAAAAATCAATCGTAACCCTCGCCGCCCAAACCGCAAAATTCGATGTAAAACTTTCTGAAAACGGAATAAAAATTTTGAGGGAAAAATAAACTTTTAGCACGCAGATAACGCAGATTAGACGGATTTACACAGATAAGTTTATGCAAAAAATTACATTACTTGCAACCATTTTGCGCTTTAATATCGTCTAATGTTCAAAAATATTAATCTTTTTACATAAAAACGTATTTATTATGAATAAAAAACTTGTTTCAATTACTTTATTACTCGGCGCAATGTCGACAATCTCTGCACAAACGCAGGATACTACCTTTATTAGCGGACTTGAGGAACAGACCTTGGGCGAGATAACTGTTACGGCTTCAAACAGCAGTATTGACCGCAAACTCATTTTTCCAACTGAGCAGCAGAAAGAAAATTCTACCAACGGCGTAGATTTGTTGCAGCGGTTGATGTTGCCAAAAGTGCAGGTCAATCCGTTACTCAAAACGGTGTCGCTGGCAAGCGGCGGCGAATTGCAGTTGCGTATCAATGGCGTTAAGGCGGAAATTCAGGACATTGCGGCGTTGCTGCCTGCGGATATTATTCGCATCGAATTTCACGACAACCCAGGACTGCGCTACGGCAATGCGGAGGTCGTGCTTAATTATATTGTGCGCCGCTATGAAACGGGCGGCAGTGTGGGTGTCAATCTCACCGATGCAGTGAATACGTGGTGGGGCGATAATTCTGTCAATGGGCGGATAAACCACAAAAAATCGGAATTTTCGGCAAGTTACGACATCGCCCACCGCAATTTTCACCAGATGTGGCGCGATAATGAGGAGATATTTCATTTTGCTGACGGCACTACACTGCACCGAAAAGAAGACGGCGAGCCAGGTCACGCCGAAATGTATTGGCAAAACCTGAAAACTGCATACAGTTATCAGACCGACAAGCAAATGTTTAACGCCACTTTTCGCTATCATTACGGCAATCAGCCGCATTTTGATTATCACGGCTTGCTTTACGATGTTGAACACCCAGAAAACGCTGTCCGTATGATTGACAATAGCAGTGAAAAAATGTTTCGTCCTGCACTTGACCTTTATTATCAGCACAATATGAAAAACGACCAGACCTTGGTTTTCAACATTGTGGGAACATATATTTCAACAGAAAATGTCCGCGTTTATCAAGAGAAAAACCTTGATGATGTGTTGCTTACGAATGTAAAAAATGGAGTTGTCGGCAAAAAATATTCAGTAATTGGCGAAGGAATTTATGAAAAAAAAATGGGCAGCAATAGTATAACAGCAGGGTTGCGCCATACGCAGTCCTATTCCAATAATAAATATGAAAATGCCTCTTCGGAAATGAATCAGTCGGAATCTTATTTGTTTGGCGAGTTTAAGGGGAATTTTAAGAAGTTGAATTATACGCTCGGCGTTGGCGTTACTCGTTCTTATATCGGTCAGCAAGGCGAGGCAAGTATCGAAAATTATACTTTCAATCCTCGCGTAGCACTGCGTTATGCTTTGCGCGGCGAGTCGTCTATTCGTTTGAGGTCGGAAGTTACTAATATCTCTCCCTCTTTGTCTAACCTCAATGCTATTGACCAAGAGATTGATTCTTGGCAAATTCGACGAGGAAACCCTAATTTGAAATCACATTTGAGGTCTTATTCGGAGTTGGTGTACGAACTGCAAAAAGGCATTTTCTACGGCAGTTTAAAGGGTGCTTACGAATATCAACCAAATGCCATTATGGACGAAAAATATTTGGAAGGCAATAAAATTATACAAACTTGGAATAATCAAAAAGATTGGCAATGGGTGCATAATATGCTATCTTTGCGTGTTGGTCCAATTAAAAAGATAGTACAGTTTTCGGCAAATGTTGGTTTTAATCATTTCATAAGCCGCGGTCGCGAAAACATCTATTTGCACACCTACACAAATTGGTTTTATGATGTAGGAGTGTCTGCCTCGTACAAAAAATTTTCGGCAATGGCTCAAATAAACAACAGTTGGGACTGGTTTTACGGCGAAACGATGAGCGGCGGCGAAAAAAATATGCTGATGCTGATGTTGGGTTACCAGCACAAAGATATATCAGTGAATGTCGGCATTATGAATCC
>JAISKN010000002.1 GCA_031260925.1 Prevotellaceae bacterium
CGGAGTTTTAGCCGTTTTTCGATTGCATTTGGTCGTAAATCGAAAATTTCTGCTACTTTTTCGGCAATTTCCCCGTCAGAAATCTGCAAATGCGATTTTCCGTAAGTATTTACATACACATTCATCGGCTCGGCAATGCCGATAGCGTATGAAATTTGCACCAAAACTTCGTCTGCAACGCCTGCAGCCACAAGGTTTTTGGCGATATGCCGCGCCGCATAAGCCGCCGAGCGGTCAACTTTTGAAGGGTCTTTGCCCGAAAATGCGCCGCCGCCGTGTGCGCCCTTGCCGCCGTAGGTATCAACAATGATTTTTCTGCCCGTCAGCCCTGTGTCGCCGTGCGGTCCGCCAATCACAAATTTGCCTGTCGGATTGACGAAAAGATTATATTCCTGCTCAAAATATTTGGCAATTTCGGGGTTATTTTTGATAACACGCGGAATTAAAATATTTTTCACGTCATTTTTGATTTGTTCAACCATTTTTTTGTCCGCATTTTCCTGCGAAATATTGTCGGTTGGTTTTTCAAAATCATCGTGCTGAGTAGAAACCACGATTGTGTGAATATGGTCGGGGTAGCCGTTTTGGTCGTAGTGCAGCGTAACTTGCGACTTGGCATCGGGGCGAAGATAGGTCATAAATTTGCCCTCGCGCCGAATTTTTGTCAGTTCGCGCAGCAGTTCGTGCGACAGTTCCAACGCCAACGGCATATAGTTTGGCGTTTCGTTTGTGGCGTAACCAAACATCATTCCCTGGTCGCCTGCGCCCTGTTCATCGGGGTTTTGACGGTCAACGCCGCGATTAATGTCGGGCGATTGCTCGTGAATTGCAGAAAGCACACCGCAAGAGTTGCCGTCAAACATATACTCGCTTTTGGTGTAGCCGATTTCGTTGATAGTTCGCCGCGTAACGTCTTGAATATCAACGTAAGCAGTAGATTTTACCTCGCCGCCAACCACAACCTGACCTGTGGTAACAAAAGTTTCACAAGCCACTTTTGAAGTGGAGTCAAAGGCAAGGAACTGGTCTAAAATCGCATCTGAAATCTGGTCTGCGACTTTGTCTGGGTGTCCGTTCGACACCGATTCGGAAGAAAAATAGTAACCCATAATTTTTTAATAATTAAAAATTAATAATGAATAATTAAAATATTATGGAAAGAATTTTGGAAAATAAAAAGAGAAGTCTTTATTTATTTAGCATTTTTTTGCGTGGTTGCAAGCAATTCAAATCTTTCCACATTTTTCGGCTGCAAAGGTAATACTTTTTTTTGAATTTGCAATTTCTTATCAATATTTTTTTTATTTTTTAACCAATCATTAGTTTTATTTATTTTTGTGCTGTGTTTAATACACCATATTTTTACCTTAAATAAAATTAATTTGTCGTATTTTGGTTACAACTTATCAAAATTTTTTATACCTTTGCAGCCGAAATTTACTTGATTTCAGTATCAAATGACAAAATACTATTCACATATTCCTACCGTTGTAATAAACAAAAACTCATTCTTCTATCATTGGGTAGGAGAATGGAAAATTCCTTGAATTATTTTAAATCCCAAAATTTCAAGATTTGAAATTCCATATTTTTTTCTAATTATTTTTTAAATTCATAATAAATGAACAAAATTTCTTTGCTCATAATGTTGCTTTGCGCGGCATTATGGAATACGGGCGCGTATGCCCAAAAAATCATTACCATTGACGAAATGTTTGCGCTTGCCGACCAAAACAGTAAGTCGCTGCGGCATTATTCCACAGGAATTAACGAGGCGCACGAGGCAATAAATGTGGCGAAAAATGCGCGTTTGCCCGAAATTGACCTGTCGCTGTCGGTCAGTTTTTTGGGCGACGGTTACCTGTTCGACCGCAATTTTACCAACGGAATAACTGCGCCAATTCCGCATTTCGGCAATAATTTTGCGCTGGAAGTGTCGCAGGTCATTTATTCGGGCGGTGCAATTTCGAGCGGCATTGCCATTGCCAAATTGCAGGAAGAAAACGCGCGTTTGGACTTTGACGAAAATCGCAACAAAGTTCATTTTCAGTTGGTTGGCTATTATCTCGATTTGTATAAACAGAAAAATCTGTTGCAAGTTTATGAGCAGAATATCGAGCAAACTCGGCAGGTTTTGCAGGAAATTCGCCTGAAAAGCACAGAGGGAATTTTGCTGCAAAATGACGTTACGCGGTACGAACTTCTGCTCGCAAACCTCGAACTTGCCTGCACGCAAATCCGCAACAGCGTAACCATTTTGAACAATAATCTGACCACAATGTTGGGCTTGAGCGACACCGAAATTGAACCCGACAAAAATATTATTTCAAAAATAATGTCCGCCGAAAATGAGGAATATTGGACAAATATTGCCGAGCAAAATTCTACCGCATTAAAAAAATTGTCGCTGGCAACGCAAATTACCGAGCAGCAGCAAAAGATAATAAAAGCGGATAGATTGCCGAAAATTGCGCTTGTGGCGGGCGATTTTTTGGACGGACCGATTACAATGGAAGTGCCGCCAATCAACAAAAATTTCAACTATTGGTTTGTCGGTGTCGGGCTGAAATACAAATTGTCGTCATTGTACCAAACGCAAAAATCGATTAATCAAAGTAAATTCGCCATTCAGCGCACCAAAGAGCAATATGACGAGGTGCAGGAGCAGGCAGAATTGGCGGTAAAAGCGAATTTTATCAAGTTTTTGGAAACTTACGAGCAACTGAAAACGCAGCAAAAAAGCGTGGAATTGGCAAATCAAAATTACGCCGTAGTCAGCAACCGCTACAAAAACGATATGGCGTTGATTACCGATATGCTCGATGCCAGCAATGCCAAACTCTCGGCAGAAGTGCAACTATCTAATGCTCAAATAAATATCATTTTCAATTATTATAAACTACTTTATATTTCGGGAACATTATAAGGTTCGACCCCTTTGGGGTCGTATGTTTATAGCAAAATATATCATTCTATAAATATCTGACCCCGAAGAGGTCAAACAACAATAAAAACAACAATAATTTATGAACAAGAAACAAAAGAAAATCACAATTAACATTTTCGTTATCGCACTGATTTTGTGCGGAATAACTTGGATTGCCTCGTTGTTTATACACGTTGGCGGCGAATATACCAACAATGCAAGCGTTGAGCGCGACAAAATTGTGCTGTCAAGTCGTGTGCAGGGTTTTGTTAAAAAAATTTACTTCGACGAATTTCAGCAAGTGCGCAAGGGCGACACGCTGGCTGTGATTGAAGATGCCGAATTTCGTCTGCGTTTGGCACAGGCGGAAGCCGATTATCAAAACGCGCTTACGGGCAAATCTGCGATGAACACTACTATTTCCACCACGCAAAACAACATTTCGGTTTCCGATGCAGGAATTGAGGAAATGCGGATTTTGCTGCAAAATGCGGAAAAAGATTACCTGCGTTATCAAAAACTGTTGGCGGAAAGTGCTGTTACTCAGCAACAATATGACGGCGTGAAAACTTCTTACGAGGCGATGAAGGCAAAATATGAAATGCTCGTGCGCCAAAAGCAAACGACCACGCTCGTAAAAGCCGAACAAACGCAGCGTTTAGACCAAACGGTGTCGGGCATAAAAATAGCGGAAGCGGCTTTGGAAATCGCCAAACTGAATTTGTCCTACACCGTTATTTTGGCGCCTTGCGATGGAAAAACAGGTCGCAAAACCATTCAAGAGGGCGAATTGGTGATGCCCGGAAAACATTTACTCACTGTTGTAAGCGATGAAAATAAATGGGTAACGGCGAATTTCAGGGAAACGCAAATGCAGCATATTCAGGCAGGCAGTAAGGTAGCGATTGAGATTGACGCTTTCCCAAATCACAAATTTGAGGGCGTTGTAGCCTCCATTTCCAACGCTTCGGGTGCGCAGTATTCGCCCGCCTCGCCTGACCATTCCGTAGGAAATTTTGTAAAAGTAGAACAGCGTATTCCCGTGAAAATTCTTTTTACAGAAAACAATGATGCCGCTATTCTTGCACAACTGACTTCGGGAATGAATGTGGAATGTAAAGTGGTAAGAAAGTAGCAGGATTTTTACTAACTTTGCAGTTTGAAATTAATGAACTATGAATTTTTAGCCCGAAGGGCTTTCAGCAATAGCGTAGGGCAACACCCTACGAAAACGGCAACCTCACCGCCCGCTCGCCCCGAAGGGGCAAAAGCAATCATTGCTATTGGGGTTTCGCCCCGAAAGGCGTATGAGGCGTTTCAATCCGTATGGCGTTGCCATATGCTAATGCTCTATTGGCTTTCAGCCCAAATCCAACATTCTATTAAACAATTAAAACAAATAAATTATGCCTCAATCTCTATCACAAGTGTATGTCCATTTGACATTTAGCACCAAAAATCGTTATCCGTTTATTGACGATGAAATAAAAAACGATTTGTGGGAATATCTCGGCGGCATTTGTCGCGGATTAGAATGTAATCCCATTCGCGTTGGCGGACACAACGACCACGTTCATATTTGTTGTTTGCTGTCGAAGAAAATCACGCAAATAAAATTTATAGAAGAAGTAAAAAAACAATCGTCAAAATGGGTAAAAACCAAGAGCGAGCGATATTCAAAATTCTATTGGCAAGACGGTTACGGTATTTTTTCGGTCAATCCGTCAGAGATAGATGTGGTAGTTGAGTATATTAAAAATCAAGCGGAACACCACAAAAAACGG
>JAISKN010000033.1 GCA_031260925.1 Prevotellaceae bacterium
TGTTGATAATTGCTTGTTTGGGCTTTTTGCGCTCGTTTCAAATTGCTGAAAATCAGAATTTTAAGTATAACAACAGGCAAGGCATTTTTTCGGTAACGCTTGACGATTTTCCGTCAGAAAAGGCAAATTCGATGCTCGCTTATGCTACTGTAAAATCGTTTTCAGACAGCACAAAAACCGAAAATTGCGATGCAAAAGTTGTGCTGTATTTTGCAAAAGACAGCGCGGCTCAAAATCTCAAAACAGGCGATAAATTGCTGATTTCCACGCTTTTATCATTGCCAGAAAAGAAAAACAACCCTGACGAATTTGACTATGGAAAATATCTTACCCGCAAAAATATTGCGGCGACAGGCTACGTTTCTGCTGACAGTTGGCAAAAAATTGGTGAGGAACGCGGCTTTTCGCTGTTGCGGATTGCGCAGCGTTGCAGAATACAACTGCTTGATATTTACCGCAATATGAATATTTCTGGAGACGAATTTGGCGTTGTGGCGGCTCTCACTTTGGGCTACACAGACGCACTTTCGCCCGAACTCCGCGACAGTTTTTCCGCAACAGGCGCATCGCACGTTTTGTCGGTGAGTGGTTTGCACGTTGCCGTAATTTTTATGGTTATAAATTATCTGCTCTTTTTTTTAGAGAAAGATGATAAAAAGAGGCGTTTTAAAGCCCTGATAATCATTGTGTTTCTTTGGTTTTACGCTTTTATCACAGGACTTTGCCCTTCGGTGTGCCGCTCAACTTTGATGTTTTCGTTAATTATGCTGGGAGACGTAATCAGCAGAAAACCATTTACTTACAACAATATTTTCGCCTCGTTTTTCATTCTTTTGCTTTTTAACCCAAATTGGATTTTCGATGTTGGGTTTCAGTTGAGTTACGCTGCCGTTTTGTCGATTGTCTATTTTCAGCCAAAAATCAAAACACTACTATTTTTCAAGTCAAAACCAATGATTTGGCTTTGGGATTTGACTTCGGTTTCAATCGCGGCGCAACTCGGCACAATGCCAATCGCACAATACTATTTTCACCAGTTTCCTAACTATTTTTTGCTTGCCAACTACTCGGCAATTCCACTTTCAAGCATAATAATTTACTCGGCAATGTTGCTGTTTGTCGTTTATAAAATACCGATTATCAACGATTTAGCATCTTTTGTGCTGGAATGGAGTACAAAATTAATGAATTTTTGCGTAAGATTTATTGAAAATCTGCCTAATGCTCTCACTTTCAGTTGGTTGGAACTTGGGCAAATGTACATTTTTTTCGGAATAATTTTTTCAATAGGAGTTTTGTTTTACAAAATAAATTTCAGGGCAACGGCTGCGTTTCTGACTTTTTCAATTTTGTTGTTTTTTTCTATTGGAATGCAACGTATTAATAATGAAAGATTTAGCGAACTTGTAATTTTCAATGACAACAAAGGAATTACGTTAAATATTGCACAAAAAAATCAAAATCTTGTTTATGCAACATCAAAGGAAAATTCCGAAAAATATGCCCGCGATTTTTGGCTGCATCATTCTTGTCAAAGCCCTGAATATCAAATTATTGACACATTAAACTCTATAATTCCAATCGTTTATAATAACAAAAAATTTGTGATTTTAAACGATAAAAATATTTACAAAAAAGAGCCTGAATTTCCATTAGAAGTTGATTACCTGATAGTTAGTAAAAATATTTTCCCCAAGTCTGAACTTTTTGAAAAATATTTTTCTGCTAAAACTTTGATTATCAACGGCGATGTTTATGCCTCAAACATCAAAAAATTTGAAACAATCGCCCAAAATCTCAACATAAATTCCTATTCCATTCGCCGAAATGGCGCGTTTATTTTGCAAAAAGAGCCAAAAGCACGATAAAAAAAATCTGTGAAAATCTGTCTAATCTGTGTTATCTGTGTGCAAAAACCTTGAAACAAACTGTTTTGTCGTTTCAGAAAAAAGTATTACTTTTGCGCCCCAAAAATTTCAATCTTAATAAAAATATGAATTTTACAGTTACAGCAATAAAAAATCTTTGCATTTCAGTTTTTCTTACAGCGGCGTTAATGCTTGCAATGTTTCTTTTTAAAGTGGAAATAGAATTTAATAATGCGGTCATTTTCAGCATTTTAGCCACAATTTCAGGAGTAACATATTTATTGATAATTCGCGACCCGAAAAATTACACAGGGTTTTATTTCGGCATTATTTCGTCTGCCTGTCTTGGCATTCAGTTTGCAATTCTCAAAAGTTTTGACCTCACTTTTTTATATTATTTTATCTTTATTCCGTTTCAATATGCGGCAATAGTAAATTGGCGTAAAAGTAAAAATGCTGAAAATCAGGTTTTTAACCCGCAATTTTTACCATTCGGCAGACAAATTTTCTTTTTCTCAATTTTTGTTTTAATCGTGGTTTTAGACTATGTTTTTGCCTCGTTTTGCTTGCCAAATTTCAAAAATGAGCCGTTTTTTGGTCAGTTTTTGATAAAAACAGTGTTTGCAATAATGATTTCGTCAAGCATTTTGGCAAATTATTTAATGATTGGCAAAAAACTTGACACTTGGCTTTATTGGCTTTTGTACAGCGCGTCTGCTATTGTATCTGCCGTCATCATCAACAATCATTTTAACTTGCTTTTGTTTATTTTCTTTTTGATTATCAATGCGTTAAGTTTTGTGTCGTGGCTGAAAATCAGAAAAAACTAAGAAATAAGAGTTAAGAACTAATATGAATTTAAAAAAACTGTATTAATTATTTTAAAAGAATATGGATTGCTTCGGAAATACCTCGCAATGACGGTAGCCCTTTCAAAATAGGTAGTCCGTCATTGCGAGTTATTTCCGAAGCAATCCATAGTAAAGATTATCAGGCACTTACAAAAAATATATGAATGCACAACAGGTTTTAAAATTATTTTATTAATTTTGCGCCCTAAAAACTTTTTAGTATTTAGTTCAAAATGAACATTCCACATTATAAAATATACACTTCAATTCTTTCGTGGCGTGAGCGGCACATTAAGGAAAGCCAATTTGTGATTGTGCTTTCGCTTGTTGTTGGGCTGGGCGCGGGTTTGGCGGCGGTTTTGCTCAAAAGTTTTATTCATCTCATTCAAAATTTTGTCGTAAATATTACCGATAATTCCTTAAATTATTGGTATCTCGGCTTGCCTTTTGTTGGAATTTTGGGCGGCGCGCTTTTTGTAAAATATGTGGTAAAAGACGATATTTCGCACGGCGTAACCAAAATTTTGTACGCCATTTCGCAGCACAAAGCGATTATCAAAGTGCATAATATTTGGAGTTCGGTGGTGGCGAGCGCGGTTACGATTGGTTTCGGCGGCTCGGTTGGAGCGGAAGCCCCGATTGTGCTGACAGGGTCGGCGATTGGCTCAAATCTTGGGCGATTTTTCAAGTTAGACCAAAAAACGCTGATGTTGCTTGTGGGCTGCGGCGCAGCGGGCGCAATCGGCGGCATTTTCAAAGCACCAATCGCTGGCGTGGCATTCACGCTCGAAGTGCTGCTGCTCGACCTCACAATGACATCTGTTGCGCCGCTGCTGATTTCGGCGGTGTCAGCCACAGCCGTTTCGTATCTACTTATGGGACAGCAAGTTATGTTTCGCTTTGACACTTTTGAGCCGTTCGCATTGAGCAGAATACCGTTTTTGCTCGTTCTCGGCGTGGTTTGCGGGCTGATGTCGCTCTATTTTGTGCGCGGAATGAATTGGCTTGAACAAAAATTTAAGCGCAAAATCAAAAATTTCTATGTAAAAGCCATTGTTGGCGGCATTATTTTGAGCGTGCTAATATTCTTGTTTCCACCGCTTTACGGCGAAGGTTACGACACTATCGCCGAACTTTTGAGAGGAAATTCGGAACAACTTTTTTCGCAATCGCTGTTTTTCGATTATAAAAACGAAACTTGGGCAATAATTTTGTTTTTGGGCTTGATTTCGCTGTTGAAAATCGTTGCCTCTGTTGCCACAAACGGCGGCGGCGGCACAGGCGGAATTTTCGCGCCGTCATTGTTTGTCGGTTGCCTCACAGGTTTTTTGGTTGCATTTATTCTAAATCAAATCGGGTTTAATATTCCTTTGGAAAATTTTGCATTTGCAGGAATGGCGGGCTTGATGTCGGGCGTAATGCACGCGCCGCTCACAGGAGCGTTTCTAATTGCCGAACTCACAGGCGGTTACGACCTTTTTATGACACTGATAATTGTGTCGGTGATTTCCTATTTGACGATAATAATTTTTGAGCCGCACTCGCTTTATGCAATGCGGTTGGCGCAAAAAGGCGAACTGCTAACGCACCACAAAGACCGCGTTGTGCTTACATTAATGAAAATGGACAGCGTGATAGAAACCGATTTGACGGAAATTTACCCCGAAATGACTTTGGGCGAACTGGTAAAAGTGATGTCGCAGTCGAACAGAAATATTTTCCCTGTGGTCGATAAAAAAACGCGGAAACTGCTCGGCGTAATGCCTGTTGACGAGGTGCGAAACATTATGTTTCAACCGCGCCTCTACGACAGATTTAGAGTGCGCAAACTGATGATACTTCCGCCTGCAAAAATTCCGCAAAATATGCCAATGGAAAAAGTTATGGACATTTTTGAGAACACGCACGCGTGGAATTTGCCTGTGATAGACGAAAACGGCATTTACATCGGCTTTGTTTCCAAATCAAAAATTTTCAATTCTTACAGAAAGGTTTTAGGAGAATTTTCTGATGATTGAAAGCGTTTTTTGGCACGCAGATAACACGGATTTACACAGATTTTTTTTAAATAAACGTATGTATATGATGTACTAAAAAACAAGGACAGGTGTCATTCCCGCGCAGGCGGGAATCTCCATTTGTACATTGCAGTAAGGGGATTCCCGCCTGCGTGGGAATGACAAATTACTTCATTTGATAACATATAGATAAACGCAGATTGTTAATTTATTGACAATCTGCGTTTTATCTATTTTTAATTTTAATAAAATCTGCGAAAATCCGTTTAATCCGCGTCATCTGTGTGCTAATGCGTGCTAAAAAATTAAAACTTTTCAAAGTGTTTCAACTGCGCCTCGCCTGTAATGCAGATGTTGCCTGCTGGGTCAAAGATTTTGCAGGAAACCGTGCCTGAATGTTTTTCGGGCAAATGGTCGATTACCTCAAACTCGGCGCGGTATTCGACATCAACGAACATCGGCGCGAGAAATTTGATTGATTGCGAGCGGTAAATTGTGCCTTGACCTGGGAACATTGTCCCAAAAACTTTTGAAAATACCGCTGCCGACAAAAAACCGTGCATTATCGGTCTTCCGAACGGAGTATTTTTTGCAAAGTCAGCATCAAGGTGAATAGGATTGTTGTCGCCTGTAACCTGCGCGAAAAGTTCTACATCGCGCTGCGTGTAGGAAAAATTGTAAGAATATTTGTCGCCGTTTAGCATAGTGATTAGTTATTAGAGTTTAGAGTTTAGTTTGGTTATACAATAGTTATGCGCTTCGCGTTATACAGTTGTTATACGATTGTTTATTCTGTGTATTACAATTTATAACTATTGTATAACTACTGTATAACTATTGCATAACGCGAAGCGTATAACTATTTTTAAAACATATTTTTAAGTTTGTCGGAAATTATCAGCGTTGCCTCTGTCTGCTCCTGCACCTGTTCAACGGTAAATTCGGGGTTGATTTCGGTTAATAAAATGCCGTTCGGCGTAATTTTCATTACTCCGAGTTCTGTAACAATTTCATTTACTTCGTGTGAGGCTGTAAGAGGCAGCGTGCATTTTTTTACGATTTTGGGCGCACCTTTGGCGGTGTGTTCCATTGCAAGAATTACCTTTTTTGCACCGACCAGCAAGTCCATTGCGCCGCCCATTCCTATGGTTTTGCCGTTTGGCAGCACCCAATTTGCGAGGCTGCCCTCTTCATCAACCTGCAATGCGCCGAGAAACGTTACATCAACGTGTCCGCCGCGAATGATGCCGAAAGAGGTTGAGGTGTCGAAAATTGATGCGCCATCGACTGCCGAAATGTAGCCTCCGCCTGCGTTTATAAGGTATTTGCTCTGTTTTTCGGGAGGCGGAGTTGGTCCCAAGCCGAGCAAGCCGTTTTCCGATTGTAAAATCACATTTACGCCTTCGGGCAGATAGTTTGGGATAAGTGTCGGCAGCCCGATACCGAGATTAACAACATCGCCGTCTTTGAGTTCCTGCGCACAACGCCGAGCGATGATTTCCCTGATTTGATTTTTTTCCACGATAATAAATTTAATGATTAGTGATTAATGGTTAATGATTAATTTGTTTGCAAAATTAATGTTTTTTTTTGAAAATACAAAATTATTCCCAATGCATTACGATTTATAAACCCAACGCGTTGAGCATTAGTTTAGTTGGGCAAACAAAAAAACGGTTGCTAATCTCTAACAACCGTTTTCCTCTCAAACTATTATAAATTATGAAAAACTAAAATTATTTTTTAATAAATTTAACTGTCTGGTTATCAATATTTAAAAAGTAAATACCTTGTGCCAAGCCTGCAACATTGATTGTGCCGTTTTGAACAGGAACATTAATAACACTTCCGAGAATATTGATAATTCTTGCCTCTTTTGCCGAAGTATTGCTGATATAAAGCATATCAGTTGTCGGGTTTGGATAAACTACAAGAGTGTTTTCGTTGATTGGTTTAATACCAAGTTCTATGCCTTCTTCGCCGCAAATGCTAATACCTGTAATTGTAATATCAGTATTTGCTGGATTTCCGCCAAAGTCAAATAGAATTTGGAAAATATTGCTGTTTAGAGTTGTGCCTTCGCGTGAATATGTTTTTACACTTTCAACTGTTTCTCTTGCAAATTCTACAAAACTGTTATCATCAAATTCAAACCATTTTACATAAACAGGAGTGCTCTTATTTGTTTCTACTTTGAAAGCGATGTCATAAAGTCCGCCCTGTTTGTTAATGATTTTTTCTGTTGGGAAAAATCTGAATTGAGCCTGCCAGTCGCCTGCTGTTGCTGCGCCAAGGTGAAGTCTGATTGTGTCGTCAATCAAAGTAACGGTGTAGTCATTGCTGGGAGTCCAACCTGGTGCAAAGTAAGGTGCGCCGTCTTTTGCTTCATTTGCTTGGTTTGTCCAAGTGAATGCGTTGCTGCCAACATTCAAAGTATGGTCTTTTGGCTCTGTCTGCAAAAACAGATTGCAGTCGTAAGGCTCTGCATAAGTCCAGTTAAATGCTGCTGAAACTTCGGAATCAAGTATTACATCGCCGTCTCCGATAGCCTGAATTTTTACAACATATTCGCCATATCCGAGCGTTTCCATATCAATTACATCGCCGTCTTCAAAATCTGTGATTGTACGAACAGCAGTTGTAAGGTCGCCTGCTGCATAAACAAACACTGTGTAACTGATTGCCGAAGGTACTGTTCCGATTGTAACATTGTGCAAAGTGCTGATTTTTACAATGGAAGGAGTTGCCAAAGTAGCGATTTTTACCCATTCTTCACCGTTTGAAAATTCTGGAGATGTAAGAGTGGTAACACCGTCTCCGATTGCTTTGATTTTCACTGTGAAACGACCTGGGTTTTCGTATGTGATTGTGCCGTCAAAGTTTTCCTGCGTGGCTACAACTTCGCCTACTGCGTTGTAGATATACAGTGTGTAAGATGCTGCGCCTGTTACTGCGTCAAAAGTAACAACATCGCCCGTTACATCTGTAATTGTTGGAGTGGAGAGTACCGTTACTTCGCCTGTGCAGTTAGAGCCGTAGATATACGGAGTTGCAAAGGTCAAATTCGGGTAAAGGTCGTGTATATTGCCGTTAATTACTTCGTCGGCTGGTTTTGGTCCAGGTGCCATAAAGTATTCGGTTTGTCCTGCAAAAGTAATTTCATAGCCGGGAACAAGTTCTACACCTGCCTTTGCTTTGAAAGTTTGGGTTGTGCCTGTGTTGCCGCCAACTTTGTCAAGCAATCTTGTTGCAGGCAAGCCGTTGATTTTAAATGAGGCTGCACCCATTCCATTTGCGCGGAATTTTGCTGTTTCATTATATTCTGAATGAACGCAAGAGTCAATAGTGAGAACAATATTTCCATCTACGTCTGTTTTCCAACTCCAATAACTGTCTGCATAATCAGCATACACGCCTGTTGGAGCATTGCCGCCTGTCGGGTGTACTACATAACCGCAATAAACTGATGCTGGGATTGTAGCAGGAATATTATAAGCAATAGTCCAAACATAAACTTCTGACTGTTCTGATGCACCATAAACGCTTAAATCTGTGACTGCGGGGCTTGCGCTTACTCTTACATCAAATGTGCCTTGAAGCGGGAAATTAACAACATCGTCAATTTGCATATTTGCCTGACTGTAAAGCAATGCGCCGCCAACATAAATGTATGTTACATACGCGCCTGCGTTATCAACAGGGTCTAATTGAAGTTTGCCGTCAATATCAACAGACACGTTTTCAGGAGTTGCCAAAGGAGCAACTACAATGTTAGAACAGTCTGTTCCGTAGGTATAATTAATTCCGCCCGGATATTTCGGGTAGAGGTTTGTAGGCGATGCGTAGCCTTCTGTTGGGAATACAGCATCAACGCGGTATGAGAAATTACCATTATATTTTATTTGCAAACCTTGCGGAAATTCAACAACAGGAGTAATTGTGCAAACATTACCGTTAATTGCTGTTGTTAAAAATCCTGTACCTGCTGTATTCAGAGGTCCAAGTTGAAAGTTTGCAACGGGCATTGTTTCGCGCCATACGGGAGCATTTCCATTTACTTCGCCAAGAGTAACGGTGATTTTGCCGTCTGCCAATGTTTCCCAAGTGAGAATTACAGCGTCAAGGTCGGAAGAATTACCGCCTTCTCCTCCCGGCAGATTGTTTGCTATTGGATTCCAATATTGGTGGCAATATTCTGAATCTCCAAGAGGGTCAGGCGTGCCTGCGATTACCCAAGCGACAGCCTCTGAAAAGTCAGAATTGAGATACATATTATTGTCGCCGACAGAACGAACTTTAACTGTATATTCACCAACCGAAGTGAAGTTGATAACATCGCCAGAAGTAAAGTTTTCCTGCTGATGAACCAAAATGCCGTTAATATATACAAATACTGTGTTGCTTGCAGCATTAGCATCTGATGTGAAGGTCAGAATATTGCCGTTAATAACTACATCTGTGGGAGTTGCCACAGGTGCTGGTTGCGGTGCCCAAGCGCAATCGCCGCCGTAGGTAAATTGCCAGCCAGATGTAATATTGGAGTTGTTCCAAATGTTGTTGTCTTGTGGAGACATCCAAATAAGGTTTCCGCCGATTGTTGGAAAAGTAATAATGTCGCCAACTGCTAATGCTGCTGTCGGAGTAAAAATCACTTTCTTTTTGCAGGGATTTTTTCCTGCTGCGCAGGGAACATCGCGGTTTAAATAGGTAAATGCGCCGTTAGCCTGTGCTGCTGTACCGTTCAGAGCATCGGTAACGCTGCCGTCTAATTTGGTAATTTTGAAATTTCTCATCAGACCGTCTTGATAACCTTCGTCTCTCCAACCTGTGTAGCCAGCATCATTGTTTGTGGTAACCTCCTGCGAATTGTCGTAAGGGATAAGTTCAACCACAATTTTGCCTGCTTCAGCCGTACCTGCTGCACCTGTATAAACCGACACAAATACATTAGTTGTTTGATAGGTTACAAGATGCCTGCAATACGGCGAGTCATCTACCGTTCCCGGTACGGGAGGCGGTGTTTGTGCAATGGCTGCAAAGCCAAATGCGAGCGTGCATAAGCACACAGCGGTTAACCGCTTTAAAGATGTAAGTTTTTTCATAGTAATGAATAAATTTAATGTTAATTAATAATATTTTAAAATAATTAAAATCGTGTTTTTCTATATTTGTCCAACGCATTAAAGTTTTAAATAACGGTGCAAAATTAAAATTTATATTGTTGTTGTGGTTAAAATTTACTACTACACAAATTCACTCTAAAAAGAAAAATGCTATTACCCTACTCCGACAAATTTGCAGGTTGCGCGTAGGGGCAGGGCGCGCCCTGCCCCTACAATACGCCCTGCCCCTACAATACGCCCCCCTGCAATGCAGGTTACGGATTTTGGCTGAAAGCCGTAATTTTCATAACCGCAGGCGAGCGTAGCGTTGCCTGCGGACAACAAAACACACACCCCGCGTAGAGAAAAGGCATTGCCTTTTCTCTACACACAAAATTCAAACCCTACCCCACCCCTCCCCTCCCCAATGGGAACTCAAACCTCCCCCCTACCCCCTCCAAAGGAGGGGGAGTGTGCAAACCTGCAAATTTGCACTGCCTTTGAAAAGCCTCACACTCCCTCCCCAAAGGGGAGGGAGTGTCCCATATCTCAAATTTTGTACCTGCATTGGAATATTCCAAATTTGTACCGACTTTGAAAAACCCCACACTCCCTCCCCTTTGGGGAGGGTCGGGGTGGGGTTAATAAAAATGAGTGTCGGGGTGGGGTGTGAGTTTGCAGGTTGCGCGTAGGGGCGGTGCGCGCAACGCCCCTACAAAACGCCCTGCCCCGACAATACGCCCAAATAACCCCCCAGTTTCTCTTAACAAATCATAAATATTCATAAATTTATATAAATAATTTGCTTTTTTGATATTTAATAAAATAAAATACATTACTTTTGCACGATTTTTGACAAAAATAAACATAAACTTATTCTTTTTTAGTATAAAAAATTATGATGCTTCCTGCTTACAGATATTTACAACTCGTGTGCGCTGATAATAACAGCACACTTTTTGCCGTATGCGCAAATAACGATTTGTTAATAGATGTTAAGTGTATAGGGGGGGGG
>JAISKN010000004.1 GCA_031260925.1 Prevotellaceae bacterium
AATCCTCGCATAGAATTAAACTATGGTGTATTAAACTGGCTTGAAACAGGTATTTATGCAGGTTTTATGATGTATAGATATGATACTTCTTTTGATTCTGGAAATTATTGGTTTAATCCTGACGAAGATTTAAAGTATGCTTATGCGCCAACTTTTGGAGTTAATATTAATTTTCATATTTTACCGTTTTTTGTAAAAAATCAAAAATGTAAGTGGGATTTTTATATTCCCGTTCGTTATGGCGGTTGTTATTTAACGAAATGGCTTGACGGTAAATACGGCGTAATAATGGAAGAATTAGGCACTTGGGATGATGTAGATGGCGAGCCAAGCAATAACAGATACAGACACGAATATGGCGCAGGATTGGGCGGTGCAGTTTATATCAAAAATATAGTCGGCTTTTATATGGAAGTTATGGGCGGGCAGTTTTCGTACTGGCCTGAAATGGTAAGAAATCCTTATGCTATAAGATTTGGCTTAACCGCAAAATTCTGAATAACAAACAACCCTGCTGTCAAAATTTTGACAGCAGGGGTTTGTTTTATATAGTGATTATCTCAACCTTATGCCTGTTCCTAATTCTTCTTTGAGCCACAAACTCATAAATCTGTCGTAAATGCTGTAGATGTTGTTTTCGGTGGTAATAATTTCCTTTGCCAACAGATGTTTTGCCAAATTTTGCACCGATGCAGGCGAAAGCAAGCCGTGTTTTTTAATAAATTCGCCCGAAGTTATGCCCTCTGCTTTGTCTGTTTTTGCAATCGCGTAAAGCAACTCTTTTTGCCGTTGCGTAAGCAGCAAAAGCGTATTTTGGAAAATTGATTTGTAGGAATAAATTTTGTTTTTTACGGCTATTTCCGCCATTTGCAATGTACAGGTCTCGTTTTTTTCCGTCAAAGAAAAAAGTTCGTTAAATATTGATTGCATATACCAAGTATGCCCTTCAAAAAGCGAATAAACAACATCAACTACTTGATTTTCAATAATTTTATCTGCTTTTTCAAAATGTTTCACAACAAATTTTGAATATTCACTCAAATCAATCGCCGACAATTCCATTAATGCTGCGCTCTGATAAAAGGGCTGCGCAGACGAGAAAAAAATGTTGTTCATAATTTGTCGGCGGCTGCCCGCAAAAATAAAAGTGGCGTTTGTTGTACGCTGAACGTGCGTGCGCAGTATTGCCTCAATATTTCTTTGCGGATAATTTACAATCTGCTGAAATTCATCAATAGCCACAATGCAATGTTTTTCAGCACTTTGCAAGTATTTAAAAATTTCTTCCAATGTAAATTCAGGCGCACGAATTTCGCCAATTCCAATATCAAAAATCGGCGCACCCGAAAGTTCGTCTAATTTAAAAGCGGGGCGCAACGAAGAAATTACAGCAAAAAACTGCTCAATAAATTTTTTGCCTTTGGGTTTGAGTTTCTCAAAAATTTCCTTGCCGAGTTTGAAAACAAATTCTTGCAAATTCCCTGTGGCGTAAATATCAATATAAAAAGTGAAATATTTGTTTTCAATCTCTTTTTTGTGAAAACAATGTTCAATCAGCCCTGTTTTTCCCATTCTGCGCGGGGAAATCAGCACTAAATTGTTGCCATTTACAATTTTACGCACAAGTTCGGCAGATTCTTGTTCTCTGTCGCAGAAGTAATCTGCTGATGTATATCCACTTAAAATAAACGGGTTTTCCATAATTTTTTTTTGCAAAGGTAATAATTATTTTTCAATTATCAAAAAACAATAATTGTTTTTCAATTATTGTTTTTTGATAATTGAATTTCAATAATTGTATTTTGAATTAGGTATATAATTGATATGTGTTAAATGTTGAGTTGCAGTATATTATAAAAATAGTACGTTGTAAATTGACAATAAAAATAAAATCTCGTGTCATTGCGGGCTTGACCCGCAATCGCTAATATACATATTTCAATCGATTGCGGGTCAAGCCAGCAATGACATCTAACTTTTTAGGATTAATTATTCAACTTTCGCAAGTTACTTAATATATTACATATCAGCAAATTGTAAAAGTTTTGTATTTTGTATTATATTGATTAACAGGTAATTAGTAAAACATGATTTTTACCTAATTTTTCTTACTAAACAACCTGAGTAACAAGGAAATTTCCTCCACAATCAACCTGATTACCTGATTTTATTACCCAAGGCGTTGCCATTGGGCTGAAATATATTTGCCTTTCAGGCAACAGTCGTAAATTGCAATATTACCTGTTACCTATTCTTATGTTTTTAATTAGGTAATCAGGTTAGGGAAGGAGTTATTTTACTGTTACTCAGGTTGTTTTGTTTATTTATCAGGTAAAAATCAGGTTTATTTTTCTAATAATTTTAACTTTCGAAAGTTGAATTAATTAAATGCCTGATTCGATTGCATTATTTTATCGGGGTAATCAATCGTAAAATGCAGTCCGCGACTTTCTTTGCGGTTAATTGCCTGTTTGATAATGAGATAGGCTACGCTTATGCAGTTGCGCAGTTCGCAGATTTCGCGAGAAACGATTGAGCGGTTGAAAAGGCTTTCGGTTTCGCGGAAAAGTATCTCGAGGCGCGCCAATGCTCGTTGCAGACGGAGATTTGAGCGGACAATGCCAACGTATGAACTCATTATTTGCTGCACTTCTTTAAGACTTTGCGTTATCAACACCATCTCTTCGGTAAGTGTTGTGCCTTCGTCATTCCAACTTGGAATATCTACCTGATAATCAAGGTTTTGCAGCCGTTCAATGCTGTGATTGGCAGCAGCATCGGCATACACAATCGCCTCTATTAACGAGTTGGAAGCCAAGCGGTTAGCACCGTGAAGCCCTGTGCAACTGCATTCGCCCGCAGCATAAAGCCGATTGATTGACGTTTGCGCGTTTAAATCAACCGCAATGCCGCCGCAAAGGTAGTGTGCGGCAGGTGCAATCGGAATATATTGCTGCGTAAAATCAATTCCGTAAGTGAGCAATTTTTCATAAATCATCGGAAAATGCGCCTTTGTCTGCTCGGCATCTTTGTGCGTAACGTCAAGAAAAACGTGGTCGCTGCCCGCAATTTTCATCTCGGTATCAATCGCCCTCGCCACAATATCGCGCGGAGCAAGCGACAGCCGCGCGTCATATTTTTG
>JAISKN010000060.1 GCA_031260925.1 Prevotellaceae bacterium
CAAGCCCGCAATGACACCTGCTTTTGATTTTTTTGTCAATTATTAGAAGTTCCCATTAACCACTAACCATTAATCATTAATAATTAATCATTATTTTTTAATAAACCTCTCCGTTTTCACTCCGTTGTCGGTGTTTATTTTGATTAAATAAACGCCTGCGGGCAATGTAGAAACATTGATTGTTTTCCCGCCGTAGTGTAGGGGCAGGGCGCGCCCTGCCCCAAATGCGCGCCCAGAAATATCAAATATTTCTACCGAATTAATTTTCAAATTTTCATTATTCATTATGAAAAGTTCATCAGTTGCAGGATTTGGATAAATAACTATTTTGCCAGCCAAAGCACCGCTCAGGTCAGTAACAATGAGTGATTTTCCCATAATTTTGAAGTCAATATCAGAGCCGTACTCAGCGATTGCTCCTGCGGGAATATGAACATCGTAAGTTACGCCGTCTGCAAGTCCGCTATATGTAATTGTGAGAACAGAGCCGACTACCGCAGCACTGACAGAAACATCAAGTGTCTGTGCAGGAGTGCGCTGTGCGCCGCTGTGTGCAGGCGCGGGCGATGGCTCGTCTGCGGTAATGGTAATATTACCTATTTCAGTGCCTTCTGTAATTTCTCCGCAGAACTCTACCTCAATATCGCTTGCAAGCAATGCCTGATAGTCGTAGCCAACTTCTGCGCGAACTGTGGCAAGTCCGCCTACAACAGCAATTACAGTCGGCATTGGGCAAGTAGGTATTTCATCTATATCAATATCATCAATAATCAGTCCATAAAAAATCGGAACATTCCAATAAAATTTAAACACAAGTTTCGCTCCCTCAGGAATTGTGTAACTGCCCAATTCTTCCGTTACTACGGTAGTATTTGCAGTAGTTGGTATTTGTTTTAATGAAGTAAATGTAGCATCGGTTGTAGAAAAATCACTTGCATCAGTTACATAACCCAAATAAAAATCTCCGCAATTCGTGTTTTCCCATTTTACATAAAAACTTATTTGCAACAAATTATATGCAGTGTTCAGTTCGGGCAAAACAGCATACGAAGTATGTCCATCTGAATTATTTACAAATAACAACGCATTTGAAGCCATTGCTGTTCCCATATAATTGCTGTACATACCGTTTTCAATAACGTGCGGCGCTTTGTAATCAGCGTGATTTGTAAACGAGTTCCAGCACGAAGGCAAATTCCCTTCCGAAGTATAATCTACGGGAATTATGTCGTTAAAGTTTTCCGAATAAGGAATTATTTTTGCTCCGCACAAAGTTGTAAATGTAAATGTGTTGCCGTTTGTACTTGGATAATTTGCAGTTGTAGCATAAGCGTAATATTCATATTCGGTACCTGAAATTAAATTACTCAAAATGCCGTCTGTGGAATTAATCCAATCTGTTTCACTAACTTTTTTGTATTTAAAACCTTGTTCGGTAATCGTTTCCGTGCCTGCTGTTACAGTTTTGTTCAGAGTTGCCGAAGTTTGTGTTATTGCGGTCGCATCTTGCGTTATAACAATCGGTGCAGAGTGCAAAGTGCTGAATGTCAATGTGCCGCCGTGAATATCAAAGGTTTCGGTTGTTGCATAAGCGTAAAATTCATATTCGGTGTTAGGAATTAAACCACTCAAAATGCCGTCTGTGGAGTTTTCCCAATCTGTTTCACTGACTTGTTTGTATTTAAAACCTTGCGCAGTAATTGTTCCCGTACCTGCTGTTACAATTTTGTTCAATACTGCCGAAGTTTGCGTTATGCCTGTGGCTGCTTGCGTTACAACTGTCGGTGGTGTTGGCGCACAATTGAAAAATTTGATATTTGGGCGATATTCAGTAAGAGTACCTGTATAGTCAACAGTTTCAGGGATTGGATTATTATTACTCATATTATTATAATACAGAGTAGAATTGCTGCCTCCACTATGCGTATTATACCAATACGAAGTATTAGAAGAACCTCCTGCACCCACACCTGTGTCTTTATCAACAGCAACAATAATATTACCGCCGGTATAAGTAAATGGCATTGTAAATACAATCTCTATCCAACCCTGAGTAAATGTTATTGAGTTACTGGAATATTGTGGGAAATTACTACCTGCTAATACCCAATCTGTGTTGGAAGTAAAAGATTGTTTTGCTGTATTTCCTAAATAAACAGCAATCCATTCTGTTGTTGAAACTGTATGATTATATTGAAATGCAATTTTTGATATTTCATCACCAATAACAACACCTTGCGCCGAAAGGTCAGCAGCAGTGTATATTGTTTGTGAATAGGAATATCTTTGATATGTGCCTATTGGAATCATAGCACTTCCACTTGTGCCTGTTCCAATTTGCGCGCCGTTAATACACGGGTCTGTCGGTGCAGTAAAACTTGGCAGCGCAGCCCAAGTGCTTACATTGCCTCCTCCGCAGTTTGAGCGCACCCATACATAGAGTGTTCTGTCTGAGTTTGCAGCAATGTTGTATAAGTAAGACGCGCCTGCAACATTTGCCGTAGGCGTTGTGCCTACCGTTGGCGCGGTATTGGTTTGGCTTACATACACATCATAACTTGCAGGCGCGGTAGCAGGCGCAGTCCAAGAGATTGTTGCGCTTGTTGGAGTTAGTGCGTCTGCGGAAAGTTCAGTAGGCATCGTGAGACAGGTAGATGCAAGCACCTCAAATGTTAAATCTACAAAATCGCCGTAACCGTCACTTGAATTTGTGCAAGCCGTAAGCGCACCCTGATTACTGCCAGCAACTCTCATTCTGTAACTGCCTGCAGGAGTTCCGGCAGGAATATTAATTGTTCCTGTTGCAGATGCTGCACGATGTGTAGTGGCAGCCACAGTTTCATTTGCATCGTCAAAATCAAAATCACGATTCCAATCAACCCACACATAGAAATAACCAGTAAGATTTAAATCTTGTATGAGTGTTATAGAAGTTGGCGTTCCTTCATAATTTGAAACAACAAGGTCGGTTCTATTATGATAGCCCGCCGAATTTGACGTTGAGTTTGTATAATTAATATTGCTAACTCCACCCGAAGTGGTAACAGGGTTCAAATAATAGTCTCTGTGTGCTGGCGTGGGTGGAGTACAATACCCATAAGAACAGGTAGTATTTACCCAAGCGCTTACATCTTCACCGCAATGTGCGCGTACATAAACGTAGTTAGTAACATTTTCTGTCCATCTGTAAGAATAGGAATTGGCAGCAGTATTATTAACAGTGCCTGTGGCTGGGTATGCCAATGGAGTAGAAGAAATTACCACATCGTAACTGTCGGCTGTGCCTGCCCAGGTAATGCCTGTGCCAGATGTGGCAAGCGCTGTGGGTGCAGCACACGCAAAATCAATAAAAATATCGTCAAGCGCAACAGTATTTTGATTATACCCTGTAGACCTGAAAAATACATATTGCGCAGAAGACGGTATTAAAATATTACTTACAGATGTTGTGCTGCCTGGGGTGTTATACTCTGTCGGAAACCAATAAGCAAGACCTTCAGCATTTGTTTCTCCATAGCCAACTTCAAGCCTATCAGAAATATCGAAACTTCTGTATTTAAACGACAGTAGTTTTCCTCCAGTGGGCAACAGCGGTGAAGTTAGAATCTGCACTGTATAAGGGTTACCAGTCGAAAAAATAAATGATTTTGTGCCTTCCAAAATCCAAATGTAAGGAGGGTCGGCTATGCCTGTGATTTTCAACCTGCTGTTTGTCGGATTTGAAGCATAAAAAGTCCAGCCGTCTGCCCCTATGGCAGCAATAATATCATTCGCGCCGGTACATTCGTCGTAACTGTCAAAGTTCTGCGTCAGAGGAAATGTTTGCGCCCAACCGCTTGCAGCGAATAAAAACGCTGCTAAAAAAGATAAGTAAAAGTGTTTCATAATAAAAAAAGGTTATAAATTAATAAAAATGTTATTTGTCTGAATATTTTTTTTTTACCTCACCCCCGACCCCTCTCCAAATGGAGAGGGGAGTGTCGGGTTTGCAGATTATTTCCGAATTATCTATTTTGTCATTTGAATTTTTAAATCTTTGAATTTTTAAATTGTTTTTTTTGTTTTTGTTCCCCCAACGCTCCGCATTGGGCTAAATTATATTTGCCTTTCAGGCAACAGTCGTAATTTGCAATTTTTGTGTAACCTTTCGGCTGAAAGCCGATTGTTATTTCAGCCCAACGCATCGCGTTGGGTAATTTTTGCAGATTATTCCCTAAATTTGTTGTCTTTCTGCTAATCTTTTTAATTGTCTGAACTTTGATTTTAATATGATTTAATTGATTAATATGATTAAAATAAAATCCTCGTGTCATTGCGGTTCTGAATCAAGTTCAGAATGACAACCCGCAATCGCTCGCAAGTGTTTTTCAATCGATTGCGGGTCAAGCCCGCAATGACACCTAACTTTGTGTTTTTTAGTTCTTAACTCTTAGTTCTTAACTTTTATCTTTTAACTTTTATCTTTTAGTTCTTTTATACCGTCATTCCGCCATCAACGCTGATAACTGCGCCGTTGATGTAAGCCGCGTCATCGCTTGCGAGGAAGGCATATACGGCGGCGATTTCTTCGGGCGCGCCGAGCCGTTTTAGAGGCACTTTTTCCTCCATTGATTTCAGCACTTCGGGCGGCATTTTGCGCACCATATCGGTAAGAATAAACCCAGGCGCAACGGCATTTACGGTAACGCCTTTTTTGCCGAGTTCGCGAGCAAGCGTTTTTGTCAGCCCAATCAATCCCGCTTTGGTAGCGACATAGTTTGCCTGCCCAAAATTGCCGTAGAGAGCCACCACAGACGAGGCATTGACAATTCTGCCCCAGCCGTTTTCTGTCATAACTTCGGCTGCACATTTGGCGCAGTTAAACACGCCTGTAAGATTTACGTCAATGACTTGCTGCCAAAGTTCTGGTGTCATTTTTTTGAGCGTTGCATCGCGGGTAATGCCTGCGTTGTTAATGAGAATATCGTACCTGCCGAACTGCGCAACAACCTGATTTGTAGCGTTTTGCACCTCATCAAAATTTGCAGTATTGACTTTGAGAAACGTTGCTTTTCCGCCGTTTTTCACGATTTCGGCAACAGTTTCCTCGCCTTTTTCGACATTCATATCAAAAACAACAACGATTGCTCCTTCCTGCGCAAATCGTAACGCTGTCGCTTTGCCTATTCCGTCTGCGCCGCCTGTGATAACGGCAATTTTATTTTCAAGTTTTTTCATCTGTTTATATTTTTTTAAGATTTTAGATTTTTAGATATGAGATTTTTAGACACAAGATATGATATATAAAATAAAGCCCTGTGTCATTCCCGCGAAGGCGGGAATCTCCTTATTGCATTGTACAAATGGGATTCCCGCCTTCGCGGGAATGACACCGTGTTTTAACCACTAACCACTAACCACTAATCATTAACCACTTTTTTCAGTTTTTCGTTTTTCGCCTGTTTTTTCAAAAACTTTTGCTCGCATTTCGAGCGGGTGTCAGCGTTGTGCGCTTGGTATTTTGAGGGCAAAAAAACTCCGTCTTTGCCAATTTTCGCGTAACAATAAACGTTTTTTTCGTTTTGCACAATAAGAAAACCGTCTGTGGTGGTGGTGTAATGTTTCCATTCATCGCCAAAAAGGCGAATTGTGAGCGGCTCGCCGTTCGGCTGCGTAATTTCAATCGGCGTAGGCTTTGCAGGCACGCGCGCTGGGCGTTGTGCAACGGCAACGCTCGAAATTATCAACATTAAAAATAAAATATGTTTTTTCATAATTTTTTTGAGATAAGTAATTTTTTTTAACACAGAGTTCACAGAGAACCACAGAGATATTTTTATATATTTTTCGCAGAAAAACTCTGTGTTCTTGTATTTTTTCTCATTTTTTCTTCTCTTTTTTTAGTTCACAGAGAAAGAAAAATAAATTTTTCTCTGTGTAACTCTGTGGTTCTCTGTGAACTCTGTGTTAAAATGTATTATATGTTATTTATTTGGCATTACTTAATTATATTTTGCCAATAAATCAGAATTGTCTAATCAAAAAGCGTTGGACTAACCATATCAAATTGCAGCAAAACGTGGCGGATAATGGTTTCCCGTAAAAATTTTGACTTGTTATTCACTTTAGTTTTTTTTAAATAAAAATCAAGGTGCTTTTTTTCCTCTTCATTGAGCATAAAAGCGACACGTTCTGTTCGGCGCAATTTTTTTTGCTTTGAAATTGTCTGCTGTTTGTTCATTTTTTCGTTAAATAAAAGTGCAAAATTAAATAAATTTTATCACATAAAAAAATATTTTTTTTTTATAATTTTAAACTAATTTTTTGTACTTTTGTACCTCTTAAAAAAATCTTTTTCGTAATTTAATTAATAAAAAATATAAGATATGAATAACACCGTCAAAACAGACGTTTTAATTATTGGTGGCGGACCTTCGGGGTTGGCTGCTGCCATTCGCCTTGCCGATTTGTTGAAGGAAAAAGGCTTGCAAAAAGAAATTCTTTTAGTCGATAAAGGGGCTTCTATCGGCAGTCATTTGATTTCGGGCGCAGTTATCAAGCCCGCTGTGTTTCAGGAACTTTTGCCTGACGTGAAATTGGAAGAAATTCCGTTCGACAGCAAAGTTGCCAAAGACGCAATGTATTTCTTAACCGCAAACGGCAAAATAAAAATGCCGTTTCACCCGCCTTATATGGGCAATGGCGGCAATTATACCGCCTCGTTGGGCGAAATTTGCCGCTTTTTGTCTGCCAAAGCCGCCGAAAAAGGCGTGCAGATTTACAGCGGTTTCGCTATGAGCGAAATTATCTACGACCAAAACGGACAAGTGCGCGGCGCAAAATGTATCGACACAGGACTTGACCACCACGGAAACAAACTCGAAAATTTCGTGGAAGGCACGTCAGTAGAGGCAACTTTGACCATTTTTGCCGAAGGAACACGCGGCAGTTTGGCAAAAAAACTGATTGAGAAATTCGGTTTGCAAGGTAAAAATCCGCAGGTCTATTCGCTTGGCGTAAAGGAGGTTTGGGAAGTACCCGAAGGCGCGATTG
>JAISKN010000061.1 GCA_031260925.1 Prevotellaceae bacterium
TTGAGTTCCTGCGCCGTTATTTGTTCAGCAGCTTTGCCTCGCCAAGTGTCCATCAAATCGCTGTATATAAGATATTCTTTGCGTATTTTTGCTGCGTGATTCACCAAACCTGCATCCAACCAAAAGAGTTTCGGCATACGTTTCAAATTCGACACCGCAGGCATTTTGGCGTTTGTTAGCGGATAAACCAACTCAAGCAACATCGCTTTTTGCAAGGTGCGAAATGCCTCCCCTGTTTCACGCGCCTTGTAGGGTGAACCGCCGAAACCGCCGAGCGTAATGGTTTCACCTGCAAAAGTCCAACCCTCGTCCAAAATGTAACGGATAACTTCCGCCTGCGTTTTGTTTTCGGCATATTTCTCCACATCATTTTTGTAGGCATTAAGTAGCTGATTGTAAACATTCGACAATGAGACAATATCTCTGTCGGCAGCGTAACGAGCCACCACTTCGGGCATTCCACCAATGAGTGAAAATGTTTTGAAAAGTTGGGACAGTTCATTGTGAAAAGCCGCAGGTAATGAGGCGTTGAGTATCGGCTCAACAAACCTGTTTTCACCTGTTGCATTCAGAAATTCGACAAATGAACAGGGATGCAACGCCCTGTATTCCACCCGCCCGACAGGTAAAGAAATATGCTTGTCCAACATCGTTTCCAACAGAGAACCTGCGGCAATGACATGAATTTCAGGCAATTCTTCGTAAAAATAGCGCAACAAAGAAACGGTATGCGGTGAATTTTGAATTTCGTCTATAAAAAGCAATGTTTTACCTTCACGTCGTGACGCATTGCAATACATAAACAACAAAGGCAACAACTTATTCACGTCATCAGAAGATTCAAAAAGTTGTCGTGCATTTTTTTTCTCCAGATTTACAGACAAAAAATTCTCGAAATTTTGCGCAAACCGATTGACTACGGTTGTTTTGCCCACTTGCCTTGCACCACGTAATACCAATGGTTTACGATATTTGTCATTCATCCAACGAATTAATTCCCCATGAATATTTCTTTCAAACATAATTTTAATCTTATTTCGGTTGCAAATTTACAGAAAATATTTCAAAGTAGGGGTGTTTTTTATAAAAAAATGTTTCAAAGCATGGGTGTTTTTGTGCTAATTTTGTTCCAAAGCATGGGTATAATCATAAAACATCCGGTAAAACGTTCGGGGAATTATATTGACTCCATCATAACTCGTCGATTGCTCCCATTTTGCATTTATCTCATTCAAAAACAACGAATTATTGCATAAAAACTTCCCAACAATCCAAAGGTATTTTTCAAATTTTTTCATATTTTTTCGTTTTTATTGCGACAAAGATAAAAATTTTTTCCTTATCGGACAGTTTTTGTCAGAATAAAAGACTTGTTTTGCAGAAATTTTTGAAAAAGTCAGCCTGCTTGTTTGGTAAGTATTGCAAATAATGTTACCTTTGCAGCGTAAAAAAACAAATTATGAACACATGATACTCTATCACGGAAGTAACGAAATAATAAAGAACCCAAAATTGTTAGAAAATCAACGCCCCCTTGATTTTGGGAACGGTTTTTATACGACAATAAATTTGAAGCAATGCAGGGCGTTTGCCCGTAAAGTTCTATACCGCAAAAATGCAGGTAAGGCTATTGTTTCATATTATGATTTTGATGAAAATTTACTCCCGACTTTAAGTGTGTTATTATTTGACAGCCCCAATGAAGAATGGTTAGAGTTTGTAACAAAAAACAGGATTGAACAAAATCCTGAGAATGACTATGATTTAATTGTTGGTCCTGTTGCAAATGATGATGTTTATAATACTTTACTACCCTATTTTTCGGGAAATATGTCTATTGAAATAGCATTAATGCTGTTAAAACCAAAAAAATTGTTTAATCAATATACATTTTGTTCCTGCAAATCAATTAGATTGCTTGAATATTTTAATTATGAGGAGGTCTGTTATGAATAAAAATAAATATCCTCTTGCTGCCGGTGGGTTAAAATATTCACTTACGTTCGTTGTACCCGATATCATACAGTGGTATGTTAATGATTATGAAATTGATGAACATATTGCCGCGGATAGACTTTACAACTCCTTGCTTTATAAGCAACTTGAAGACGAAAGGACTGCTTTATGGCATTTAAGTCCCAGAGTCCTTGCAAGTATGCTTAACGAAGAAATAGAAACAGGCGAAATAACATATCCGGAGGAGGCATCATGAGCAAATCAATGAGATTTATGGCGTTTTTTATTGAACAATATAGCGGTATCAAGCAAATGAGTGGAAAAGATGTTTATAATCTTTTTAAGGAAACCGGTGCGTTAACCTATATTTATGAATGTGCCGAAGCGCTTCATACACTTGGATTACCTTATTTAATCGAAGATGTTGATGAATATATTGAAACTCATAACTCTTAACTTTTAGTTTTGTTCATTCTTATGGGGAATTGAGAATTTTAGTAAATGAATTGTAAATGAATTAATTAAAAAAAATAGCAAAGATGAAAAAATCAATTCTTATGGGGAATTTAGGGTTCTTATGGGGAATTGAAACTCCGTCTATGTGCAATTGAAAAACAATTGAAATACAGTTAATTACATGAAATATCAATGCAAATTTCACCTTTTTATGTGCATTTTTTAACCTTCTATGTGCAATTGAAATTGTATCAAAATATTTCGACTGTTATCAATTTTTTCAGACAATTTATAGATTGTCCAACGTCCATACCCATTCGCAATAATCAATTTCTCATGTTCTAATTTATATATCAGTCTTTTAATTTGTTCTCGTGTCAACAAATCCTTAAAAGCAACCACAAAGTCTTTCATATACACCTCTTTTGCCTTTTCAAAACAACCTGCAACAGTCTGTAAGTCGCTTACCCTGTATTCCTTTATATAGGCGGGCTGTTTGGCAATCTCGTAATACAGGTCGCCCAATACATATTTCTTGTCCGCCGAACTTTGCGACTTTATCAATCCTTCATGCTG
>JAISKN010000289.1 GCA_031260925.1 Prevotellaceae bacterium
ACCGTACTTTGCATTGGGCTAACTTCCCAAGATATATATTGGTTTACTTGCTTTATGCTCGCTCACAAGTTATTTCTTTTTTTGCATTTTTCAAAAAAATGGCTAACTTTGCAAAAAAACTTACTGACTTTTAAACTATAAAAAATATGAACAGAATAACAGAACTTTTCAAAATAAAATACCCGATAATTTCGGGTGGAATGGTTTGGTGCAGCGGTTGGCGGTTGGCATCGGCTGTGAGCGAGGCGGGCGGTTTGGGCTTGCTCGGTGCAGGCTCGATGCACCCTGAGGTTTTGCGCGAACATATCAAAAAATGCAAGACCGCTACCGACAAACCTTTTGGCGTAAATATTCCGCTTTTATACCCTGATATTGAGGCAGTTATAAAAATTGTGATAGAAGAAAAAGTGCCTGTGGTTTTTACTTCGGCAGGCAACCCGAAAACTTGGACTTCGACACTCAAAAACGCAGGAATTACCGTTGCTCACGTTGTTTCAAGCAGCAAATTTGCTCTAAAATGTCAGCAGGCAGGCGTTGATGCCGTTGTGGCAGAGGGTTTTGAGGCAGGCGGACACAACGGCGCGGAAGAAACGACAACGATGGCGTTAATTCCGCAAGTGCGCCAAGTGCTTGATATTCCGTTGATTGCGGCGGGCGGCATTGCTTGCGGAAAAAGTATGCTCGCAGCCTTTGCGCTCGGTGCGGAAGGCGTGCAAATCGGCACTCGCTTTGCGCTGACCACCGAAAGTTCGGCAAGCGAAGAGTTCAAAAACCTCTGCATCAGCCTCAACGAAGGCGACACAATGCTCGCGCTGAAAAAAATCGGTGCTACGCGGCTAATCAAAAACGACTTTTTCAGTCAGGTAAAACAGGCGGAAGACACGGGCGCGACAGCCGAACAACTGCGCGAACTGCTCGGCAAGGGCAGAGCAAAACGCGGCATTTTCGAGGGCAACCTGCAAGATGGCGAACTCGAAATCGGACAAATCGCTGCCAACATTCGCGACATTCCTTCGGCTGCCGAAGTTGTGAAAAATATTGTGCAGGAGTTTAAGAATCAGGCGGCGGCGATTGGTGAGGTGCGGTTTTAGAACGCAGAATAATTTTTGTCCACAGATTACACAGATTTTCACAGATAATTATTGAAATTTGTGTAATCTGTGGATTTTTTTCTTAATCTTTCAAAATATTTTCCACAGGCATTACGAGCATATTTTCTACGCCGATTATTTGCAAGTGATTTTTGATGTCCCAAAACAGTTTTTCGTCCATAAGGCATTGAAAAACTGTTTTGTCGCCTGCTGGTAGTTCTATCACAGACGTTTCTGACTGTTCAAGTGCCTTATACACAGCATCTTTTTTGTATATTGGTGCGTAAATGTAAATCATTTTTTTGTGTTCGGCATTTTGCACTGAAACAATTTTTTCAACGAGGTCGTCTAAAATAATTTGTTTTTGCGCCGAAAGATTTTCACTTGCCACAATCACAGGAAAAGTCTGCATAACAACCTCAATTTCACGCAGTTGAGGGCAGAAAGTTGCGTTTTCTGCATCGACAACGGTGCAAACTGCATCGGCAAGTCCGATTTCCGTTGCATACATAACGTTCGCTTTGACAGGCACAATGCTCGCCTTAATATTTTTTCCGCGCAAAAACGCCGAAACGATATTTGGGAAAGGCGTTGCAATGCGCTTGCCCGTTAATGACTCAATGCTTTTGTATCGCAACTCATTGGGAATGAACAAAGTAACATTTTTTTTGCAGGCAGTAAACGAATGAACTTTTTTGACATTTACAGAATTTTCCAAGATTTGGTGCTGCATAACAACGCCGACATCTTGCATTTCGCCGAGAATTGAGGCAATAATTTCCTCGATACCCATTTGACGAACTTCTACGGGGAATTTATTGGAAATCAACGCTTTAAAGTCGTTTTTCGCAGGAAAATCAACACCCGCAGCCTGAATATACCTCAAGCATTTTTCAATATGCGCGCGCTCGTGTGGAATTGCTAATTTTAACATAAAATCAATATTAGATTTAAAAAATCAAAAATTTTAAACAAATTAATAATGCAAATCATTGGTCAAAATACTTTGTTATTTATATTAATCACTAATTACTAATTACTAATCACCAATCACTATTTTTCACCCGCTCCAGCCTTCTCTGTCAAGATTTCGATAATTGATTGCTTCGGCTATATGGTGTGTTGCGATGTTTTCGCTGTTTTCGAGGTCGGCGATTGTGCGCGACACTTTGAGAATACGGTCGTAGGCGCGCGCTGAAAGATTCATTTTCAACATTGCATTTTTCAATAATTCCGTTCCTTCTTTATTTGGGAAAGCAAATTGTGCAAGCATTTTTGAAGTCATTTGCGCGTTGCAGTGAATAGTCGGAAATTTTTCAAAACGCTTTTGCTGAATATTGCGCGCTGCGATTACGCGCTGACGTATTATTTCACTCTTTTCAGCAGGCTCGGCATCTGAAAGTTTTTCAAACGGCACAGGAATAATCTCGATATGAATGTCAATTCTGTCTAAAAGCGGACCTGAAATTCTGCTCAAATACCGCTGCACCACGCCCTGTCCGCAAACGCACGGTTTTTCTGGGTGGTTGTAATAACCGCACGGGCAAGGATTCATCGAGGCGACAAGCATAAAACTTGCAGGATATTCGGTTGCAAAACGCGCCCGCGAAATTGATATTTTTCTGTCTTCTAACGGCTGCCGCATAACTTCAAGCACTGTGCGCTTAAATTCTGGCAGTTCGTCGAGGAAAAGTACGCCGTTGTGCGCAAGCGAAATCTCGCCGGGCTGCGGAAAAGTGCCGCCGCCAACCAATGCCACATCAGAGATTGTGTGATGCGGGCTGCGGAAAGGGCGTTGCGCCAAAAGCGAAACATTGCCGCCGATTTTGCCAGCAACGGAGTGAATTTTGGTCGTTTCCAAAGCCTCATTCAAGGTCAAAGGCGGGAGAATTGACGGCATACGTTTTGCCATCATAGATTTGCCCGCGCCCGGAGGACCAACCATAATAATATTGTGTCCGCCTGCTGCCGCCACTTCCAAAGCGCGCTTTACGCTTTCCTGCCCTTTGACATCGGCAAAGTCCATATCAAAAGCCGAAACATTTGCGTAAAACTCATCGCGGGTATTAACAATAGTCGGCTCTAAATTTATTTTATTATTAAAAAAATCAACAACTTCCTTGAAATTTTCTACTCCATAAACTTCCAAATTATTAACAACTGCCGCCTCAAGAGCATTTTCTTTCGGCAAAATAAACCCTTTAAGACCGAGTTCGCGGGCAAGAATTGCAATAGGCAAAGCACCTTTAATTGGGTTTAAACTTCCGTCAAGCCCCATTTCTCCCATAAGAAAATATTTGTCAAATTCCGCGTTTTGAACATTGCCGTTTGATGCCAAAATACCGATTGCGATAGGCAAATCAAAAGACGAGCCTTCTTTGCGAATGTCGGCAGGTGCCATATTTACTATAACATCTTGGCGCGGCGTCTGTAACCCATTGTGTCTGATTGCGGACAAAATACGCTCGTAACTCTCTTTGACAGCATTGTCAGGCAGCCCGACAATCATAGATTTATTGCCGCTGTGCGTATTGACTTCAATGGTTATCATTGTTGCATCAATGCCCTGAACTGCCGCTGCAAACGTTTTGACTAACATTTTTTTTAATGGTTAATGATTAATTTTTAATGATTAATAATTTTTATTGTAATACTTAGCGTCTTTGTGTCTTTGCGCCTTAGCGTTCAAAAAATATTTTCTTAACGCAAAGGCGCGAAGACGGAAAGTCGCAAAGAAAATATAACATTAATTTTACATTTTACATTCTACATTCTACATTTTTAATCAGGCAACCGTGCAATAATTGTTTCGTTGCCTTTGGTGTGTTCGTTGATTTCTACAAAAATTTGGGAATCGAGCGGCAAAAATAAATCTACCCGCGAGCCGAATTTTATAAATCCAAGATGATGATTAATTTCCGAACGGTGATTTACAGCGGCGTATGTTACAATTCGCCGCGCAAGCGTGCCTGCAATTTGCCGAACAAGAATTTCCTGTCCTGTGTCTGTTTCAACCACAGTTGAAGAATGTTCGTTTTCCGTGCTTGATTTCGGTTTGTAGGCGACAAAATGCTTGCCAGAATGGTGTTTTGTGTATTTTACAACGCCATTCACAGGATACCAGTTTGCGTGAACGGAAAGCACAGACATAAAAATCGACACCTGCATCATTTTTTGTCCGCCGAAATATTCAAATTCCTCAGTCGGCTCAATTACCACAACACGCCCGTCAGCAGGCGCAAGCACAAGCCCTTCATCGTTGATTTCAGTTTCACGTTGCGGGTTGCGGAAAAAGAACATAAAAAAGCCGAATGCTGCAATTGAAACCGCCAGATTTATGATAAAACCGAGATTAAACCGCGTTTCACCCAAAAAATAAAACATCGTATTCAGCGCGAAAAGCAGAATAAAAAATGAAACCAAAATCGTCAGCCCCTCCTTATGAATGCGAATACGTTTGTTGCGAATTTTAATTCTTTTTGTAAATTTTGCTTTTGTTGTTTTCATATATTTTGTATTTTTTTTAACTGTGAATATTTTTTTGAATTAGGCATTTATTAATATTTATCTCAAATTAAATCAGGTTTAATATTAAACGCAAAGCCGCAAAGTTTTTTTATTAATTTGATATAATTATTTGACATTTAGTATATTATATGTTTTTTACTCTGGTTTTAAATCTTATTTTTAAGAACGCAAAGGGAAAAACTTTTAAGTTTTTCTTAGCGTCTTTGAGACTTTGCGCCTTTGCGTTCAAAATAAAATATTATTTAAAAGCCTAATTCGATATTTTTTCAACCACTAACTTCACTAACTTTTATATTCGTGTTTAAATTTATCAATTAAAAATCAGCAGAAAAATAAAGACAGGAATTGCCGAGAAAATCACGCTGTCAAGTCGGTCGAGAAAGCCGCCGTGTCCGGGCATAATGTTGCCTGAGTCTTTTACGCCGACTGTGCGTTTGATAAGGCTCTCAAACAGGTCGCCCAATGTGCCGAAAACTACGATTATCAGCGCAAAAACGAGCCATTGCCAAAGATTTATTTCAGTGCAAAATTTTGAAAAAACAAAGCCTGCAATCAGTGCGCCAATCAAGCCGCCAAAAAAGCCCTCCCAAGATTTTTTCGGCGAAATGCGCTCGCAAAGTCTGTGTTTGCCAAGCCGCGAGCCAACAAGATAGGCGAAGGTATCGTTTGCCCAAATTATTACGAAAAGCGCAAGTAAAAAATATTTGTTTTCTGAACGAATTAATAACATTGCACCAAAAGGCAATGCAGCATAAATTAAACCAAAAAATGCGTATGCAACACTGTGAATTGGATTTGATTTTTTAGCAAAAATTTCCTCAATAAATGTGTAAAAATAAAACATTAATAACAGAATACAAGAAATAAAAAAAATCGTATCTACTTCTTGCCTATGTTCTTTATAATCGCTAAAAAGTGCAATACAAAATATTCCATATACGGCAATACTTCCAATCATTGCCAACCACGCATTTACATCAACATTTTCCTGTTTGTTGGTAAGTTTGTGAAATTCAAATGTTGTAAGCGCACTCAAAACGACAAAAACCGCCGCAAAAAGATAATCATTTATCAAAATTGCCGATATAATCAAGGCAACATAAACTGCGCCGCTTAAAGTTCTGGTTATTAGTGTTTTCATAATATTATTTTTATTTTTTAACCACAGAGAACACAGAGTTCACAGAGTTCTTTTAATTTTATTTATAAAATTTTCTCTGTGTTCTCATTCTCATTCTTTATAAAAAATGTTATTTATGTTTTATATTATTCATTCGACTTTATATTTTTAAGACCACAGAGTAGAAAAATTAAAATTTTTCTCTGTGTAACTCCGTGCCTCTGTGGTTTTATTATAAAAATTCAACCTATAATTCGCATTAATTGTTAATTCTTAATTGTTTTTAGCGTTGCTGTCGTCCAAAAGTTCTTCGCCGCGGCTTTTCCAAGGTCTTTCGCCCAAAATTGCCTTTACGTCTTCGGAAAACAGCACCTCTTTTTCTATCAAAATCTGCGCAATTTGCCGCACGCCTGCCTCGTTTTCTTGAAGAATTTTTTTTGCGTGTTCAAATTGTTCGTTGATGATTTTTTTCACTTCGGCATCAATATTTTGCCCTGTATTTTCGCTGTATGGCTTGGTGAAACCGTATTCGTACGCGCCTGCCGAGTCGTAGTAACTGACATTGGGCAAGTTCGGACTCATTCCGTAGTACGCCACCATCGCGTAAATCTGCTTTGTGGCGCGTTCAAGGTCGTTGAGCGCACCTGTTGAGGCGGTGTTGAAAAACACGTTTTCGGCAGCGCGCCCGCCAAGAAGGGCGCACACTTCGTCCAAAATATGCTCGGCGGTGGTCAGTTGCCGCTCTTCTGGCAAGTACCAAGCCGCGCCGAGAGCCATTCCGCGAGGCACGATAGTAACTTTCACAAGCGGGTTTGCGTGTTCGGTCATCCAACTCACGGTGGCGTGTCCCGCCTCGTGGAATGCCACAGAGCGTTTTTCTTCTACCGTCATTATCTTCGTTTTTTTCTCCAAACCACCCACAATTCTATCGACAGCATCGAGGAAATCCTGTTTGCCGACTGCTTTTTTGTTGCCGCGTGCAGCAATCAAAGCCGCCTCGTTGCAGACGTTGGCAATGTCCGCGCCCGAAAAACCGGGTGTCTGTCGGGCAAGAAAATCTTTGTCAATCGTATTGTCAAGTTTCAATGGGCGAAGATGAACGTCAAAAATCTCTTTCCGCTCGTGTACATCGGGCAAATCAACGTGAATTTGCCTGTCAAAACGCCCCGCTCTGAGCAACGCCTTATCCAAAATATCGGCGCGGTTTGTCGCCGCAAGAATTATCACGCCGCTGTTTGAGCCGAAACCGTCCATTTCTGTAAGTAACTGATTTAGAGTATTTTCGCGCTCGTCATTAACGTTCATATTTGGGTTTTTGCCTCTCGCTCTGCCGATTGCATCAATTTCGTCAATAAAAATTATGCAGGGCGCAGTTGATTTTGCCTGACGGAACAAATCGCGCACGCGGCTCGCACCCACGCCGACAAACATCTCCACAAAATCAGAGCCTGAAAGCGAGTAAAACGGCACGTCAGCCTCTCCTGCAACGGCTTTTGCAAGCAGCGTTTTACCTGTTCCCGGAGGTCCCACCAAGAGCGCGCCCTTTGGAATTTTTCCGCCGAGTTCGGTATATTTTTGCGGCTGTTTTAGAAATTCCACAATTTCCTGCACCTCCTGCTTTGCGCCTTCCAAACCTGCAACATCTTTAAAAGTGATTTTCTGTCCGTTTTTCTTGTCAAAAATCTGCGCCTTTGACTTGCCGACATTAAAAATTCCGCCTAAACCGCCGCCCATATTCCGCGACATCAGAATAAAAAAGCCGAAAATCAGCAGAAACGGCAAAATTGAGAACAGAATACTGATAAAACCGTTTTCTTCTTTGTAGGCAATTTCGCCCGTATAAACGTTGTCTTTTTTGAGTTGTTCGAGTTTTTTTGTAAATTCGTCAATTGAGCCGAATCGCGTTGTGATTTTAAAAGTTTCCTTGTCTTTTGCGTCAAAATCGCTGCCGAAAATCTTTTTTGCGGTTGCGGCATCAACTTCCGCCTCAACACTTTTTGCCGAGGCAAACACCGTAATTTTTTTTACGCAGTCATTGCTTAAATTCTGTTCAAAAACCGAGTATGACACCTCTTTTGTCGGCGTTTTATCATTCCAAAAAAAAGTGGCGGCAAACGCTGCAATTACGATAAGATAGAGCCAATAAATATTAAATTTAGGTTTTTTAGGCTGCGTCTCAGAATTTTTTTGCCGTTGTTTCAACGGCTGTTTTGGATTAATTCCTTGATTAATTTGTTGATTTTTAGTGTCCATTTTTTTAAATAATGAATAATTTTTTTCACAGAATTGACAAGATTTTCAAGACAAACATATTGATTATTCTGTTTTTATAACCCTTGAAAATAGTGTTAATCTTTTAAAAAGATAAAAACGTGCAAAGTTACAATAAATTTTCTATAAATTTTCTTTGAGAAACAGTAATTATTAAGATTTGCTGGTTATTTATGTAAATCCAATCTATGCGTTTTAGCAATATAATCTATCTGTTTTTGCGGAATATTTACTTCTTTTGCAAAAACGTTCCATTGTGCTACGGCTGAAATTACCTCGTCAATTTTCTCGTTTGGTTTTTTAATATTCATATTTTCAGCCACTTGCAATAAATCTTTTCGTGTGAAATTATCGCGTTTGCCTGCAAGCGACATTTGATGTTGTGTTGTATATGTTCCAAAAGGGTTGTAGGCAAAAGTCATATCGTAGGCTGGTGCAAGCCGCCAAACGCCGTTTTTATTCATCAAAAACGAGAAATTTTTAGTATGGTCGTCCTGATTTCGAGCCACCACATTAAAAATCATACGTCTGTATACCTGCTCGGCATCGGTATAAGGCAGCCGCAATGTGCGCATTGTTTGAAAAAGTTGTTCGTAAGAATACGCACCGGGCAAGTTGAAATCGAAATGCGCCAGCCCACAAAGCGTTTGCAAATGAAGTTTTTCGCTGCCGCCAACTCTATCAAAACGTTTGGTTAAAAAATGACAACGATTGCCCTCGCGCAACAAACGGCTTTCGCTCATTTCGATACCGCTCTCAATAACCATCTGATAATAAGCGTATTCTATTTGTCCAAAATGTTCAGGGTCGCCAAGTTCAAGGTTAGTAACGCCATCGAGTTTCAGCAGATAATGCGTAAAGCCTTCTGGGGCGGAGGCTTGTCCCGAACGGATTTCGCCTGTTTGTTCGTTGTAGGCAATCACGGCTTTTGCTCGCGCACCTCCAGCAGAAGTTCCCACACGAATTATTTCACGGATTTCGTCTTCATTGTCAAAACTTGCTTTCAAAGTTTCTTTTTCCGACATTACTTTCCGCGCTGCCTCAACAAGCGTTTCTAATTCAATTTTTGTCGCAATATTGGTAAAGGTACGTTCCTCAGGCTCAAATTCCAACGCACCCATCGAGCGTTTGCCCTGATATAAAAGGCGTTCAATCGGATTGTAAGTATCTGGGTCGCGTCCCTGTTCCGACAACCATTTATTAATAAGTGTATTGCCAAATTTATCAGGCAGCGAATCTGCCAAAAGTCCCGGCAATCCGTTGTATGTTTTGCGGTTCAATTCTTGGAAAGAATAGACTTTACCTGCCTGCAACGGCATTTTCACTGGCGACAAATCCCACGCTTTCGACACAAATTTTGCATCGTATTCAAAGGTTGCTGTTTGCGTTTGCTCATTCCAAATAGCACTGCCTACCGTTTCGTTCCAAATCTTTATTTTTGCAAAAAGTATCATTATTTTTTGTCGTTAATTTCAGTCAAAAATGCTATTTCTTGCTGTTTTTGACTGATTTTTCAATCAAAAAATTACCATTTATTTTTGTCTATTTTGATTATATTTTTGTTATTTCCAGAGGCGCGTTTGCGGTTTTTCCCATATAGTTTTGCCACCTGAATTGGACTGACCAACATTTCAGTAGAAAACAGATTTAGTAATTCTAATTTCTCCAAAGCGCGTAAAATTTGTACCATTGACATCATTGAGCCGTTACCATAATTTTCCAACTCGCTGATAGTGCTGCGGGCGACACCTGCTTTTTTCGCAAGTGCCGCCTGCGGCACGTTCCTGTTGAGGCGCATCTGTTTAACCTGCGCCCCCAATTCGGCAAGTATTGCCTTATCACTCATTGAATAACTAACCATTTTTTTGCTTCTTTTTTCAGTCAAAAACCCTGTTTTTTGTATTTAACGCTGCAAAATTACGACATTATTTTGGATTATGCAACTTTTTTGATAATTAAATTTTCTTTGGAAATAATTTTATTTTCAATTTTAACAACAAATGTACCAAATGAGCGCAAAAATACATTTTATAATGAGTGAAAAACAATATCAATTTTTCGCTTTTGAATTTTAATTTATATATGTATTTCATTTCAAAATCGCGAAAAAGATAAGCGTACTTTTTGCGGATTTTGTAAGATTGTACAGCAAGCATCAAATGAATTTTGAGACTTATTTTGTTCCATTCAATTTCAAGCAAATATTTTTCATAAACATTCTTTTCTTTTAGAAAACATTCTAAATGTTTATAAAATAGTATTATCTCTTGAAAATCTATTTCTGACTTTGCAATCGTTAATGCGTTATCATTATTCTTATTATAATGATAAAAAACTTTATCTAACTTTACAATTTTTTCGGCATAATAATATAAACGGCTTATAATATGAAAATCTTGAATAATATCTATTCCTTTTATCCATTTGCAATCCAATGGATTATATAATTCTCTAATTACTAATTTTGTCCATAAAGTCCAATTTGACTTTCCTGCAAGCAAATAAAAAAGATAGTCTTCCTGTTTTGCAGGAATAAAATCTTGATAGTATTCTATACCATTATTTTTTTCTATAATGTAATCACAAACCACAATATCAGCGTTTTCTTCGATGGCTTTGTTATACATTTCTTCAATCTTATTTAGTTCAA
>JAISKN010000304.1 GCA_031260925.1 Prevotellaceae bacterium
CATATAAGATACGAAACGACCACAGTTCAGGTAACAAACTATTATCCGTCAGGCGTGCCGTGGTCAAGTGGAAAATATTTGAGTGTGCCGAAATACACGCAGCCCTACAAGTACAACGGCAAAGAGTACATAGAAATGAACGACTATGACGTGTATGAGTACGGTTTTAGAGGCTACTACGCAACAATAGGGCGTTTTACACAGATAGACCCAGCAGCAGAGGGGACATATTCAAAAAGCCCGTACGCCTATGCGAGCAATGGTTTTGTGGGGGAGATTGATTTTATGGGGCTGTATGGTGCTACAGGTTTTACTAATAAAGGCAATGAATATGATACTGGCTATGAAGAATTTGTTACTATCGGAACAGGTGGCAGTGATATAGGCGGATTGAAAAGTAGATTTGGTAATAATTTTGGCATCTTTGACCCTGCATTGTTGGTGTATAATTTGACTTATATCAATGATGACGGAGAATTTATATCACACATTAATTCAAGCGATAAACGAATAATTGTAATACATAAAGATGGTACTCAAGACCACGTCGGTTATGAAATGAATGCTGTTGATTATAGCAAATACAAAGAGGGCGACAGAGTAAAAGGTTGGTATTTCAATCAGATTACAATTTCTATTACTGCAACAGCAGGTTTTCAATTTAGTTTTATTCCACAACTTGGTGTGAATGCAATATCTTGGGATATACTTAATTTTAGTTGGACATTTGGCAAGAATGGTTTTTCTTATGATGGCGACACGTGGTTTGGTGGTGAAAATGCTATAATAAGTCAAGGTATTTCAGTGGGTTATTATTTACAAGCAGGCATTGTAGGACAACAATTTGAAGCACCGGGCAACAACTATCAGGCAAAAAATCAGCAACTAACAGGACTTTCTTCCTTATTTCATATGTTAAGCACAGCAGGAAAATGGACAGACGGCGATTTTAATTTTAATATTTCTTTAAGTGCACCTATTTTTGCTTCTGTTACAGCAACAATATCAGGCAATATTTATTATCAATATTGGAAACATTAAGAATGTTATGGGCTATAAAAAAACAATAAAAAATATTCTACTGCTGGAAAAATTAGGATATTTATTTCTGACACTTTCTATTATTTTGTTTCAAATATTCCCTTGCGGGTGGTATTTTATTGCGTTATCTCTATTATTGATAATAATCGCATATGTTTTTGATTTTAATTATCCTTGTGTAAATTTTTATAATAAAAAAGATTTTTTAGAACGTTCTGTAAATTTTAGTTTACACCAAACTTATATATTTTCAGTAATATCACTGATAATTATTATACCGTTAAACATTTATGGATTTGGAGATTGGTATGGAGTATTTTTTATTCCAATAGTAGCAATATTTTTAGGACTATTGGAAATATTTTTATTTAGAAAATTCGGTAATTATATTTGCAAAAAAGAAACATTGCATTTCGTTTATCGTCAAAAATTAAAACGTATAATTAAACGAACTTTTATTATTATCGCATTTATTGTTGGAAATATGTTTTGGTTATATTTGAAAAAATAAAATTATGGAAAAATATAGAATAAATAAAAAGCAATTGTTAATAAAAATTTGTATTGTTATGCTTTTTGCTGTAAGTAATATAAGTTTCTTTATATGGCTTGCTGTTTCTAATACACCTGATATTTCAAAAGATAAAGATGCCTTAATCTTTTTTATTGGTGCTATTGGATTGTTAAATTGTATATTTTGTTTTTATCCAACTTTTGTTGTACTCACACAATATAATTTTGAAAAAAATGTTGTACTCTCTTTTGATAAAAAAGCAGGTAATTGTATTTATACAAAGGATAACAAATCAATCAAATTTAATATCACAGACATAAAATATGCTTACTATTATCGTGGTATAAAAACGTTTTACGGTGAATTGAAATAGAATTATATTCAGGTGAAATATTTTATATATCTGAAATGATAATGATAAAAAACTTTAATAAAACATTATTAGGTGATAGATATTATTATGGTTTTGGTTTAATTAAACCATTCCCAAAAGAGAGACAAAAATTTTGGTTTAATTATCTGCTGGCGCGGACTTGCAAATAGTCTGAACCACGATTTTAATAAGATTTAAAAGATTAACAGGATATAAGAAAATCTTGAGAATTTTATTAATCTTGTAAAAATCGTGGTTCAAGACAAAAAAACGCAGATAATTTTTTTGATTATCTGCGTAAATCTATTAAACCTGTGTTATCTGCGCGCTAAAAGACTTTTTAGACAGCCTCTTTAACTTTTAGTTTTTATTTTTATTTATAACGTTTATTCAAAAATTCCAAAATTTCATTTGTAATGTTCATCTTGTCATCAACAAAAAGAACGTTGTCATTCATTGAACTTGTGGAAAGCACGAGCGAAAATCTGCCCTTGTTGAGTTCTTTAATCGCAAAATCAATGCTGTCTTTCAACTGCTGACCAAGTTTCGACTGCTCATTCATAAAATCACCTTCAAGTTGTTCGCCGTGAGCCTGCAAATCGTACTGCTTTTTTTGCAAACTTTTTGCCTGCGATTCCATACTTGCCTGACTTATAAAGGCTTGATTTTCATACTTTTTCTGAAATTCCGCCATTTCTTTTTCCAATGATTTTTGTTTAAGATTAAGCGAAAGTTTCGCGTCTTCGGCTTTTTTTGCAAGTTTTTCCTGCGCAGATTTTGCAAATTGGTAATTCATCAGAATGGAATCTGAATTTACAACTGCGATTGACACGGCTGATGTTTGCGCCACGCTGTCAGCAGCGACCTGACTTTTAGACTGGTCGTTTTTTTGTTGATTGCACGCCGAAAACATTACGGCAACCATTGACATTAAAATAAGTTTTTTCATTAGTTTATAATATTTGATTATTTGTTGATTTGTTGATTTGATTATTTGTTAACAAAACTTCGGCTGCAAAATTACAAAATAATTTTTAATGATTAATGATTAATAATTATTTTTTTTGAGTTTGATAATACAGAAACGTGAAATAAACAACTTATAACAATTAAATTCCTTCGGAATTTGGTTTTTAACACAGAGTTCACAGAGAACCACAGAGTTACACAGAGATATTTTTTTCGCAGAAAAACTCTGTGTTCTTGTATTTTTTTCTCTTTTTGTCTTCTCGTTTTTTTAGTTCACAGAGAAAGAAAAATAAATTTTTCTCTGTGGTTCTCTGTGTATTCTCTGTGAACTCTGTGTTATAAAGTATTATATGTTATTTATTTGGCATTACATAATATACTGTGTCATTTCCGCCTGCGCGGGAATGACAGGTGTTTTTAATGCCTATTTTTTTATTATTTTTTCTGAAAAAATTCCGTTTTTATTTTTAATTAACACAATATAAACTCCATTTACAATATTCGGCAAGGCAATTTCGGCATTGCCGTTTTTGGTGTCGGAAACAATCTTTCTGCCAATAATATCAAACAGTGCAAATGTGTAACTGTCTGTATTTAAACATTTTATTATTAAAAAATTATCTTTTATTTCTAAAAAAAAGTTTTGATTGCCTGAAACAACATTTTGTATTGTTGTAAGACTGTTTTCATAAATATTCCAAACATTGGGAATGCCGTAACCGTAACGCACATCTGGATTGCTGTAACGGTGTGCGCTTTCGCGAATTTTTTGCATAAGACTAACATTTGTAACATTTGGCATCGCACTCCACAACGATGCCGCCATTCCAGCAGCAATCGGCGCAGCAAACGAAGTGCCGTTGGCAGTGGCAAGCACATTTGAGGTATTGACTACAAAAGCATTTGTCCCCTGCGCGCAAATATCGGGTTTAACGCGCATATCGTAACTCGGTCCGTAAGACGAAAAAGTGCTGTTGGCACTGTCTTTTGTAACTGCGCCCACACACAAAATGCTGTCGGCATCGGCTGGAGCAATAATATAGTGCCACTCACTTGTCGCCTCGTTTCCTGCGGAATTTACTACCACCATTCCTTTGCGGGCAGTGATTGTTGCAGCGCGGGAAACTCGCGTTGTTTTTCCGTCTAAATCTGAATATTGCAGATTTGGGCTGTCGTCAAAAAAGTAATAGCCGAGCGAGGAAGTTATAATATCTGCTCCGATTGAGTCGGCTCTTTCTGCTGCTGCAATCCAATTATCAGGCTCGCGGCGGGTTTCGCGCCCGTCTTCTTCGCTGATGTAGAGCGCAAACGAGGCTTCTGGCGCAGTGCCGTAAATCTGATTTTCAATATGCGCGCCGATTGTGGAAAGCACCAGCGTACCGTGCGAATTGTGCTGATAGACATTGGCGTTCATATCAACAAAATTGTAGGTATCGACAATGCGTGCGCGAATGGTGTCAAACGCCGACATTGTATTCACGTTCGGAAAGCCTGCATCAAGCACCGCGATAAGTTTGCCCGCGCCGCGAAAACCCTCATTGTGCAGCAAATCAACGCCGAGCATTGAATTTTGGACAAATTCGGCTGGCAAATCAGAGGTTTGCTGCGGAGTATTCTGTCGCGGGTTTGGGCTTGACAAAACGGTTTTTGTACGTTCTACAAACTCCACAAAGGGCAACGCCTCAATATCAGCAACTTTTGCAGGATTTGAAAGCAAAATTTCCGCGCCGTTAAACCACTTTAACCTGTAAAGAATTGTTGCCTCATTTGCAACAAGCGCGTTTAGATAAGTTTGCGAAACAGGCAAATCGGTACTGTCGAGTGCAATACCCTGATTTGTACGCCTTTGCAACGCCCTTGCAGACAAAAAATTTTGCGGCGAATTTAATGAAAACAGCGTGCCGTTTTTGTCTTTAAACTGCACATAATAACTGTTTTGCGAAAAAATACTGCAAAAAAACAGAGAAAATATTAGAGTAAAAATAAATTTTTGCATAATTATAATTATTCTGAAAAGTTTGTGCAAAGTTAAATAAAATTTTGTTACTATAAAAACAAGATAAATTTCAAAGAAACAAAAAGAAAATTGTTCTGTACAAGAAAATTGCACTAAATCAAATTAATTTTGCACAATATTATTAATTTTAAAAAATTATTGTTATGCAAAAAAAAGTTTTTACCTTTGTCGCAATATTTATTATTGCTGTATGTTTTTCTGCTTGTACGGAAAAACCAGAAAATGTTTTGGTTGAAAAATCCAAAATGAATGCTCTATCAAAAGAAGATATGTTTCTTGCAGAAGAGTATAACGCAGATTTTGAACAAGTTGCTTTGGCTGTAAGTCAATTAATAGCAACAAATTCAGAATTTAAGCAAATCTTACAAAAAGAAGTTGCTGAAAAATTTGACGGCGATTATAATGTGCTAATCAGTCAATTAGTAAAAAACTATTCGTCTGTGGAAAGTTGGTTTGAGGAGAAGAATGTTGAAATTCGAGGTATTGTTGAAAAATATCCGTTAATTCAAATTGCTATTCCAATAAATTTTGAAAACTTTGTTGATAATAACAAAATGAAAATTGTTTTTCTTCCAATGGAATTTGACGACATTGAAACAAAAACAGTTTACGGGTACAATCTAAAAGGCGAAAATACCGAATACCAAGTCAATAGCGATTGTGATTATTCTGTTGTTGTTATCAGTGAAAATGAAAGAACGGAAATTTTAGAAAAGCCTCAACGATTTATAATACTGTCAGCACCAATTAATATGACAGCAACACCGCACCCAGACGGCATAATGTTAAATTGGGAAAATACAAATACTTGTGACTTTTCTGGTTATAAAATATATAAAACAGACGGTGCATCAGAAAAAATTTATATAATTTGGGGCAGTAATAAAACATCTTTCTTTGATTATGATGTAGAAATAGAAAACAATTATACTTATTATGTTGTTGCATTTATAGAATTTTTGGGAAGACATTATATTTTTACAGACAATATTTTTGATTTATACAATGTAATATTAAGTCCTGTATATTCAGAGCCGTCAAATACTGCAAATGCTGTAATTTATAGAGATTATCCCACTCAAACACTGCTCATTGACAATGGAAATAACAACAACTTAAATTTAACGTGGGGACATTTAACGTATAATCCGCAAAGCATTGAATTGTGGCGAAAAATTGAGGGAGAACAATATTACTCGCAAATTGCCTCATTTGCTGGCAATGTAAATAACTATCTTGAACAAAGTCCAAATAATGACAAATTGTATCAATATAAAGTAAGAGCCATAAAACCAAATGGCAACTATTCTGAATGGAGTAATTTGATTTCTACCTATTCGGGTGAAAGAAATAACGGCTGCAATCTTAAAATGAAAAATTTGAAATTTGAGACAGAAGCAGATTTGAGAAAATATGAATCAAATGTACGGGGAGATGCAGAATTGGTTTTTTACATATATATGGGAGATGCCACTCAAGCACAGAATTTAAAAATTATTTACACACCTGATGTCGGATATAATTATTATACAAATTTGAGCGATGATGGTATTATTTTACGACAATGGAATATTGTTCAAAACAATGGCTATGGAAGTATTTTGACTTTTCATTGGTATGAAAAAGATGTAAAAACACATTATAATTGGACACAATACCCACAAACTTACTACGAAGACCGTAATAGGATGTCAGATAGAATTAGAGAAGGGGAAAAAGATACTATCTATTATAATGCAGCATACGATGTTTTAGGAGATACTAAAAGTTTTTGGTGGGACAAAAAAAATAAAAGATATGTATTTAAAGGGTTGGGTTATACACTTGAATAAAACAATATAACATTATGAAAAAAATCGTATTTACATTTTTATTGTTTTCTTTATTGTCTTGCAAAAAAGAAAAAGTGTCATTTATAGAATATGATATTGATAATAATCATTATGCTATATTGGCAGACGATATGTATTGTTTAAAAAATATAAATAATACAGGTTCTTTTTATGCTTATACAATAAATGTTATTTCAACAACAACTGCAAGTTATATGATATTTATAAATGACTATTCATTAGGGAGTAATACCTGTTTTAATATTCCTGACGATGTGCCGTTGTTTGTATATACAGACTTGCAGGGAAATGGTTATGTTGCTAAATCTGGCTATATGACGCTTGTAAAAAAGGGAGAATTTGATAAATACGATTTTGAAAAGCGGGTAGAAGTAGAAGGCACGTTTGAGGCATTGTGCGTTAATTATTATTCCCCTTACGACACAATACAAATTACAAACGGAAAATACAGACAGTATGCGTGGGGATATAGCGAATCGTATCATAATAATTAAATCATTTATAAATTTAAAAAATCAAAACTATGTTTAAAAGAAATGTTTTATCAGTAGCCTGCCTTATGGCAGTTGCAGTTATGTTTTTGTCTTCCTGTGAAAAAGGAGATAATTCTATTGTCGGCAAATGGCAGACAACAAAAATGGAATTTAAGTATTCAGACGGCACAAAAGATTCTGGTCCTTTCACAAATGGACATTTCTATCTGAATGAAGACAAGAGTTTTATTCTTAATCTTGAAGGCGGCGAATGGAATGATGTTGCGGGAACTTACACCTACGCCGATAAAACCTTAGTATTGTCAATAGATGGCTATAATGCAGAGGTTAAAGTAGTAAAACTCAAAGATAAAGAGTTGGTGCTTGATTTTGGCACGCTTTTGGCTGACGGCGAAGATGAAAATTTTACAGCCACAATTTATTATCAAAGAATAGATTAAAAAAATTAAAAAAAATTTATAACTTTGCAACGGCTTTACAAAAAATATTGTAAAGCCGTTTATTGCATATTTTTTTAAGCGTTTATACTTATTTTTATTACAGAAAATCGCCAATTTTCACAAAATTAGAAATAATAGGAAAACGCCCACTTTGTGGGCGGTCTTATTTCTAATTTGGGTGTTTGGCGATACCTCTGTAATGATAGGAGTGTCCCACATTTTTTATAATTAGAATATTATGAATAAATCAGATTTTATCGACCGTTTGTGTGAAATGCACAAGTTTATCAGTAATGAAAATACAGGCTCGCCAACTGAATTTGCTAAAAAATTCAAAATCAACCGCAGGCAACTCTATTACATTTTAGACGAACTTAAAATCAACGGTGCTGTAATAAAATACAGTCGAAAAGTGCGTTCTTTTTACTACGAAAACGATTTTAATATAGAACTTAAAATTATCCATATTTCAAATAAATAAAAAATTGTTCCGTACAAGAAAATTGCACTAATCCAAGTTAATTTTGCAGAATATTATTAATTTAAAAAATTATATTATTATGCAAAAAGAAAATTTTATCTTTATCGCAATATTTGTTATTGCTGTCGTTTTTTCCGCTTGTACGGAAAAACCAGAAAATATTTTGGTTGAAAAAACCAAAATGAATGCCCTCTCAAAAGAGGAAATACTAATAGCCGAAGAGTATAACGCCGATTTTGAACAGGTCGCTTTGGCTGTAAGTCAATTAATTGCAACAAATTCAGAATTTAAACAAATCTTAAAAAAAGAAGTTGCTGAAAAATTTGACGGCGATTATAATGTGCTAATCAGTCAATTAGTAACAAACTATTCGTCTATGGAAAGTTGGTTTGGCGATAAAAATATTGAAATTCGAGGTATTGTTGAAAAATATCCGTTAATTCAAATTGCTATTCCTATAAATTTTGAAAAATGGAATATAGAAAATTTGCCTGTTTTCTATTTACCTTATGATTTTAATGAAGTGGAAACTGAATTAGTTAATGGATTTAATGGAAATGAGTTTATAACTCTTAACCCAAATGAAAAGCCAGATTTTCCTGTTGCTGTCATTAGTAATAATGAAAGAACGGAGGTTTTGGCACGAGGACCATCACGCATAATTTCTGCTCCCACAAATTTAACGGCAATAGCAGGACCAGATGGAATAACACTAAATTGGGAAAAACCAACAGAAGGAGTTATAAACAGTTATTATATTTACCGTTCAGATGATACAAATCCAACTAATTATAAAAAAATTCGTACAATATTTGGAGAAGACATATTATCTTACTTCGATAAAGATACAGATACAGAAATTATGTACACTTATTATATTGTTGGTGTCCATACTATATTAAAACATCGTTATGTTATTGAAAGCGACCCATTTATTCTATACAGATTTCCAATCCCAAGAGTATCCTCGCCCTCCAATACAGCATCTGCCGTAATTTACAGAGATTATCCAGCAAATACATTATTTATTTCAAACGCAGTAAAAAACAAATTAACACTTAATTGGGGGCATTTAACGTACAATCCGCAAAACGTTGAAGTATGGAGACGCGCACAAGCAGATTCTCATTATACTTTGTTTTCTACACTTAATGGTAATATTGTAACTTTTCAAGATGAGAATTTGCCTGCTAATAATTTATATCATTACAAAGTACGCGCATTAGCACCAGACGGAGATTATTCCGAGTGGAGCAATTCCATTGCCACATATTCAACCTCACAGAATTATGGCGACACGGTATCTTTTTATGGCGGTTTTGAGCGTGGGGAAGGCAGCAGATTTGAAAATGTTTTACAAGGTGACCCTGAGATAGCATTAAAAGTTTATGACGAACAGGGAAATGAAGTCTTTAGCGAATCTATGCATAAGCTTGTCGGTTGTTCTGGTGAAATTGAAAATTGGAACGGAAAAGTATTGATATTTTTTTGGTATGAAGAAGACTTTTGGCTTTTGGGTAAATATCAACACGTACCTATTAACACCTATTATGAAGACAGATATGAGCAGACAAATAACCTTATTAAACAGGGAATTACAAAAGATGTTAAGATAGGGAAAAATGATGATATGATTGGATTTCTGCCTTGTTACTGGTGGGATGTGCCTGATTATCCTTACGCTGCTCATATTTATGCTATTAATGGTTTTCAGTGGGATATTAGCAAAAAAAAATCTCCTACTGACCACAGAAGATAATATCTTTGACTTTAGCAAGTTAAAATTATTAGAAAAATAAACCTGATTTTTACCTGATAAATAAACAAAACAACCTGAGTAACAGTAAAATAACTCCTTACCTAACCTGATTACCTAATTAAAAACATAAGAATAGGTAACAGGTAATATTGCAATCTACGACTGTTGCCTGAAAGGCAAATATATTTCAGCCCAATGGCAACGCCTTGGGTAACAAAATCAGGTAATCAGGTTGTTGTGGCAGGAATTTCCTTGTTACTCAGGTAGTTTAGTAAGAAAAATCAGGTAAAAATCAGGTTTTACTAATTGCCTGTTAATCAACATTATACAAAACATAAATCTTTTACAACTTGCTGATATGTAAGATATTAAGTAACTTGCGAAAGTTGAATAATATACCTTGAAAAAATCACCAAAAATTATATTTGCATATTTTCTCAAAAAAGATTAATTTTGCGGTTTGAATAAAACTCAAAATTAATCTTTTTAAAAAACAACATTATGAATAAGTATTTTTTTTATGCACTTGCAATAACAGTTGCGCTGTTTTCGTGCAGCAATTTGCAAAATTCTACCAACGGAAAATTTGCAGTAGATAACATTGTCGTTTGCGACACGCTCGAATACAACAACCTGACCCTCTATTTTGAGGCGCAACTGCCAATTTTTCCGTCAATCAAAAACGAGGAACTGCTTTACAGCATCTACAATCACTCATTTGACTTTTTCGGTACAAGCGTAAGCCTGTCTAATTTTATGCCGAAAAGTTACTCAAAAGAGGCATTAAATCAATCGCTTTTAGCGTGGGAAGAACTATTTTTCTCCGATTTAAAACGTGATTTTATTGATATTGACGAGGTAGTTAATTATGACTATTATGTTGATATTCAGTCGACATTTTTTAATGAAAATCTGCTTTCGCTTGTAAAAACAGAAGACGGTTATCTTGGCGGCGCGCACGGTTTTTTAGATATTCAACACAAAAATTTTGACTTGAAAACCAACAAAGAAATCCATAACACCGACATTTTTAAAGATATAACAGACACCGTTTTTGAAACTTTGCTGGTGCAATATTTTAACAATGAGTATGCCGAAGACAGTTTAATGTCTGAATGTTTGTTTGACGAATTTACAGAGAAAATTCCGTTGAACGACAATTTTTATTTTGACAAAGATAAAATTTATTTTATCTACAATCAATATGAGATTACGCCTTACTCCTGCGGAGTTATTGAGTTTTCATTGCCTTTTGATGAAATTACAGAATATTTAAAACCCGAATTTTTAGAAAGATTAAAAGAATATTTTTTGAAATAAATTGAAGTAAGTAGTGTGAAATAATTAATGTTATATTTTCACGCAAAGTACGCAAAGAATACGCAGAGAACGCAAAGTAAATTTTAATTTACTTCTTTGCGTACTTCAAAAAAATAAAATTGACTTAATATTCATATAAATTGGACTTTTATTTACTGTTTTTAAAAGAACGCAAAGAAATTTTATAAATAAAATTTTGCGCCCTTTGCGTTAAAACTTTGCGCTCTTTGCGTGAAATAATTAAATTGCAAAATATTACATTAATTTTTTATCATCACTTAAATTAAAAATATAAAAATAAATTATAAAAAATGGACAAAAACACCGTTATCGGACTACTTTTAATTTTAGCAATTTTTCTTGGCTTTTCATATCTGAACAAGCCTTCGGAAGAGCAACTTGCAGAGCAAAAACGCTACAACGACTCAATTCAACAGGTGCAATATCAAGCACGACAAAACGCGATTGAAATTAAAAATCAGTTGGCAGGAGATACTACTCAAATTATTGAAAATGACTCTGTTAATGCAGCAAAATCAGGGCTTTTTGCAAATGTTGTAAAAGGCGATACTTCGTTGATTTCGATTGAGACAGAAGTGCTGAAACTCAAATTTTCGCCCAAAGGCGGCGTGCTTTATTCGGCAGAACTCAAAAATTACCGCACGCACGACTCGCTGCCGTTGATACTTTTTGAAGGACAAAACGAAAATCAAATCAGTTTTACTTTCAACACAATAGACAACAGAGTTTTTTCAACCGAAAATCTGTTTTTTAAGCCGCAGGAAATTATAAATGACAGCACTTCGCAGAGGCTCACTCTCAGGCTTGAAATTTCCGACACTTCGTTTGTTGATTTTATTTATACAGTCAAAAATGATAGTTATGCGGTTGATTTTGATATAGTTGCGCATAATATGTCTAACTATTTTTATGCAATGACTTCCACATTGGATATGAAATGGGACACCAAAATCAGACAAAAAGAGAAAGGGCGCAAGTTTGAAGGTCAATACTCCACTCTCAACTACCGTTATGAGAACAGCGATATGGAAAAAATGTCGGTAACAAGTATGAAAGAGGAAGATAAAAAAGATGTGATAACGCCAGTGCAGTGGATTGCAGCCAAAGACCAGTTTTTCAGTATGGTTTTGTTGGCAAAACAGGGTTTTCCAACGGCAAAACTTTCCGGCATTGCGTTGCCTGAACAGTCTAATTATCTTAAATCGTACTCAGTAAATTCATCAGTGTTTTTCGACCCTTCGGGCAAACAGCCTACCAATTTGCAGATTTTTTTAGTGCCAAATCATTATAAAACGCTAAAATCGTTCAACAAAGATTTACCGAAAACTGAAAAACCTCAATTACACCGTATTATTCCGCTCGGCTGGACAATTTTCGGCTGGGTTAGCGAATGGATAATTATTCCGATGTTCAACCTGTTCGGTAGTTTTATGACAAATTTTGGTTTAATAATTCTTTTAATGACGCTTGTTATTAAGGTAATTATTTTGCCTTTCACCTACAAATCGTATATGTCAACTGCCAAAATGCGCGTTTTACGCCCGCAAATTGACGCGATTAACGCCCGCATTCCTGCCGACAAAGCAATGGAACGCCAGCAGGCGACAATGGCACTCTACAAAAGCGTTGGCGTCAGTCCAATGGGCGGCTGCCTGCCGATGCTATTTCAGATGCCGATACTTTTTGCGATGTTCGCGTTTTTCCCGTCTGCTATCGAACTTCGTCAGCAAAGTTTCCTTTGGGCGCACGATTTATCAACTTACGATGCAATACTTTCGTGGAACGCAGATATTCCGCTTATCTCGTGGGCTTTTGACAACCACCTTAGCCTTTTCTGCATTTTGATGACAATCACAAACATAATTTACACGCATATAAATATGCGCGACACTGGGCAGCAGCAGCAAATGGCAATGATGAAGTGGATGATGTATCTTATGCCTGTAATGTTCCTCTTTATGTTCAACAATTACCCATCAGGACTGAGTTATTACTACTTTATTTCGCTTTTGATGACAATTATACAGACCTATCTTTTCCGTCTTTTTGTTGATGAAAAGAAACTGTTGCGCAAACTCGAATTAGCAAAAATAACCAAAAAACCTGCCAAAAAATCAGGCTTTATGGAACGCCTCGAAAAAGCGCA
>JAISKN010000045.1 GCA_031260925.1 Prevotellaceae bacterium
AAATATTTCACCTCGTACTCTTCGTTAATCGGCTGCAAAAAGGCGAAGTCCCAAATTGCGCCCTGCCCGTTTGTGAGCGGGTCTTTGTACTCAACTTGCTGTTTCACAACCACATCGCCAGCAGTATATGCGTTATTGGCAGCGGTCAAAGGCAATGTTTGAGCGTTGGAGTGAATTGCTGAAAATATCAGCAGGAATAAAAATTGTTTTTTCATTTTGTATTAGATTGAAAGGTTAACATATTCATTAAAATTAAACAATAAAAAATGCGGACTTGAATTATCCGCATCCGAGGGTCTCGAGTCCTTTCTACCAAACAATCAAGCCCGTGTGCATACACACGAACATTAATTATTTTTATTGGTATTTTGTTTTTCGAGAACTTTGGATGCCAAAAAATAAATAAAATCGCGACAAAGGTAAAAACTATTTTTTTATTGTGCAAGAGTTTTTGAGATTTTTTTTTTGAAAAAATTTTAATCATTGTAGGGGAAAAGCGCGTAATGCCTCTACGCGCAGACAACGCAGATAAAAATAGCCGCGAATGCACGAATAAAATTATTCACATATTCGCGGCACATTATAATAATATGGAATAAAATGAAATAACCTGTCATTCCCGCGCAGGCGGGAATCCCATTTGTCCAAAGCAGTAAGGAGATTCCCGCCTGCGCGGGAATGACACCTGTTTTTTTAGTACATATTAAATTGCTTTTTAGGCAAATGTAGATTTAAAAAATCCGCGTAAATCCGTCTAATCTGCGTAATCTGCGTTCTTATATTATCAAAAAAAGAGGCTTTTTGTAAAACCTCTTTCCGTAAAATCAATTTATGAAAACAAAATTTTTAATCCTGATTTAATGTAACACGTTTGAACGCGTTACAGGTTAAATGTTTTTTAGCAAGCAGTTCTTTTACTGTAACTTTGCCTGCCTCTTCGCCGCCGCCTTCGTACTTTTGTTCCAAAAGCGTATATTCTTTGTAGAATTTCGCCATACGACCTGCTGCAATAGCATTAACTTTCTGTTCAGGCAAACTTGCAGATTTTTCCTCAGCCACAGCCGTCTTTATCTCGCGCGCCTTTGCAGCATCTTCTGCTGTAATCCAACCTTTTGCCATATTCGATTCGATATGGTCGTCGCTATCAACGTGAGCAGGATTTAAGCCCGCTTTTTTGAGCGCAACTTCTACCTCTTTTGCCACAAGTTCCATTTTGGTTTTTTCGATTGCCACTGCCAACTCGCTGTCTTTCACCTTTTGAGGCACAGCGTTTTCGTCAATAGCCACAGGCGACATTGCAGCAATGTGCATTGCTACGCCGTGTATTGTTTCATATTCAGCATCTTTTTCTGCAAAAGCAACGATAGTCGCCAATTTATTGCCAGGGTGAATGTAAGACGTTACTGTATTGCCTTTTACAAACTCGTAGTAGCCGATTTCCATTTTTTCGCCTGTAACGCCCGAACGTTCTGTAACGAGGTCTGCAATCGTTCTACCGTCAATTTTGATAGCCAAAAGTGCGTCTAAATTTTCAGGTTTTTCAGCCAGAGCGGTATCTAATATTTTTTGTGTAAGAGCCACAAAATCAGCGTTTTTAGCCACGAAGTCAGTTTCGCATTTTACAGCAACTACTGCTGCAAAACCGTCTGAAATTCCTGCCAAAACGCAACCTTCGGAAGCCTCTCTGTCGCTGCGTTTTGCTGCGATAGCCTGTCCGCGTTTGCGGATAAGTTCGATTGCTTTTTCCATATCGCCGTTTGATTCTGTAAGAGCGTTCTTACAGTCCATCATTCCAGCGCCTGTCATTGTGCGGAGTTTTTGAATTTCCGCCATTGTTACTGCCATAATATTTTCCTTTTTATTAATTTTTGTAGCGGGAACGAGAGTTGAACTCGTGACCTCCGGGTTATGAATCCGACGCTCTAACCAACTGAGCTATCCCGCCATTAGTTTTCAAAAAACGGCTGCAAAGGTACAACTTTTTTTTGAATTGACAAAATATTTAAAGCAAAAAAAATTTCAGATAGATTTAACCTCAAAAATTATAACTTTGGTGGTTGAATTTATCTAATAATTTTATTGCACTTATTTTTTGCTGTTTCAAAAAAAATATGTAATTTTGTCAGATTTTTTAAAACAAGTCTGACAAAAGTTGTTTTTTTAAATCGTAAATCGTAAATCAAAAATCGTAAATTGAAATGCAACAGTCTGAAATTCAATCTATAAAGCAAAAATTTAGTATAATCGGAGTTTCGCCTGCGCTAAACCGCGCGATTGACGTAGCGGTGCAGGTGGCAAATACCGATTTGTCGGTGCTGATAACAGGCGAAAGCGGTGTTGGAAAGGAGATTTTTCCGCAGATTATTCACCAGTATTCGCATCGGAAACACAATCCTTATATCGCAGTAAATTGCGGCGCGATACCCGAAGGCACGATTGACTCCGAACTTTTCGGACACGAAAAAGGCTCTTTTACCTCTGCCTCGTCTGAGCGCAAAGGCTATTTTGAAGTTGCAGACGGCGGCACAATTTTCCTCGATGAGGTGGGCGAATTGCCGTTGCAGACGCAAGTTCGCTTGTTGCGCGTTTTGGAGGCGGGCGAATTTATGCGCGTAGGCTCGTCAAAAGTGCAAAAAACCAATGTCCGCGTTGTTGCCGCCACCAATTTGAACATTCCGCAGGCAATTTCGCAGGGACGTTTCCGCGAAGATTTGTATTACAGATTAAATGCTGTGCCGATTTCCATTCCGCCATTGCGCGAACGAAAAGAAGATATTGTGCTGCTTTTCAGAAAATTTGCAGCCGATTTTGCCGAAAATTACAGAATGCCGCTTGTAAAACTTACTCCAGAGGCGCAAAATTTTCTCAAAAATTATTATTGGAAAGGAAATATCCGTCAGTTAAAAAATGTTACCGAGCAAATTTCTGTAATTGAGCATATCCGCGACATTGACGAGGAAACGCTCAAAAAATATTTAACCGAAAAAAACGCCGATTTTTTGCCCGCCATTTCCAACGGAAATTTTCTTGACGAAAAATCATTCAATTCCGAGCGCGAAATTCTTTATCAGGTGCTTTTTGATATGAAAAAAGATATTGCCGATTTGAAAAAACTTGTAAATTTGCTTTCTCACAACGAAAATATTGATTATGTGAATTTTGACGAACGCAAACCGCCTTTTTCTCAGCACAATATTGACAATGAGTTTATTCAGATTGTGCCGACAAGTCAGCAGCCGCAAAAATCAAAAATTGCCGACAGCAACGAAGTTGAAGACACAGAGGAGTATATTGAGGAGTCGCTATCGCTTGTTGATGCCGAAAAAGATATGATTATCAAGGCTTTGGAACGCCACAGAGGCAAACGAAAATACGCCGCCCAAGACCTGAAAATCTCCGAAAGAACGCTTTATAGAAAAATTAAGGAATACGATTTAATGGTTAATGATTAATCTAAAAAAATGGAATTATTAAATAGGGTCGTCATTAATCATTATGAAATTATGAAAAAAATATTTTTATACTCAATCATCACATATATTATTGTGTCGGCTTGCACTGTTTCGTACAAATTCAACAATGCAAAACTTGATTATTCGCTCTACAAAACGATTGCCATTGCCGATTTCCCGAATAATGCGGCTTTGGTGTATCCATCGTTGTATTCGGAGTTTAACTCGGCGTTGAAAGATTATTATTCGCGCCAAACCCGCCTGCAAATTGTGCAGCAAAACGGCGATTACAATCTCGAAGGCGCGATTGTGGGCTATTCGTTGCAGCAAATGGCAGTCGGGGCTGACAACCTCGCAGCCGAAACCAAACTTACAATGACGGTGCGGTTGCGTTTTTCCAACAACATCAATCCGAGCGAGGACTTTGAGCGCACATTTTCGGCGTTCAGAAATTTCAGCAGTTCACAATCTCTCGAAAGTGTGCAGCCTCAACTCGTAAGCGAACTTATTGAGGAGATTATCGACCAAATTTTCAACGCAACTGTTGCAGGTTGGTAACTTTTTAATTGAAAATTTAGAATTTAGAATTTAAGTTTTTTTATTTGTAATGTGCTGATTGTTAATTTTTTAACAAAACAATAAAAAAATTTGAATATTTGAAAAAAAAATTGTTACTTTGCAGGCTCAAATTACTTTATAATTTATAATTCATCATTTAATTAAAATAAAATGTATACCTTTTTAACTATTATTATTGTGTTCGCAGCCGTTGTGCTGACAGGTGTTGTATTAATTCAAAACTCCAAAGGAGGCGGTTTGGCGGCAGGTTTTGCATCTGCAAATCAGGTTTTCGGCGTGCGCAAAACTACCGACAAAATTGAAAAACTCACTTGGGGGCTTATCGCCGCAATCGTGGTTTTGAGCGTAACAGCCTCAGGTCTTCACGATTCAGGAGTTCAAAAATCTTCGTCAGTAGACGTTGAAAATGCTCAGTCGCAAGCACCTGCTCAACCGCAAATGCCTGTCGGTGAATAAAATGACGCACTTTTTTTATAAAAATTCCCTTAATTCAGGGAGTTTTTGCGCTTTTTATGTTTTATAACATATTTTTTGCAACAATTCTTTTTGTCTGTTTTTATTTAAAATCACAGTTAAATATTTGATTTTTAGCCATTTATCTATGAAAATAGATTTTATTACAAAAAATCAAAACGTTAAAATTTTATTTTAACATTAATTTTATTTTAAAAGTTTGTTGCAGAATTGTAAATATTATCATATCTTTGTGTTTTAATTCGTATTTCAATCTTAATTTATTAATATCATAAAAAATCAAAAATCTTAATTTAGCAATTTAAAAAAGTTACATTTATGAAGAAACTACTACTATTATTTACAGCCTTGATATTTGCAGGCGCGAGTGCGTTTGCCCAAGGCAAAACTGTCAGCGGCGTTGTCCTTGACAACAAAACCAACGAGCCTCTCGTAGGGGCTACAATTATTGTGGTTGGCACCACAATCGGCACAGTTACCGATGCAGACGGTAAATTTTCTCTTACTCTGCCAGAAGGTTCAAATAGTTTGAAAATTACCTATTCTGGTTACACAGACGTAGAAACTTCTGCTAAAAACAATATGACCGTTTTTATGGAAGACAAGTCAGAAACCTTGAAAGAACTTACTGTTGAAATTTTTACAGGACAAAAAAAGGGTAAGGGCTATGCAGGCTCTGCTCAAACTATTTCAGGTGAAACTATTGAGAAAAAAAGTCCAACTGATGTAACCAAATCAATGGCGGGAGAATTTGCAGGTGTACAAGTAGTTACTTCGACAGGACAGCCGGGTACGTCATCGTCTGTCAGAATTCACGGTTTCGGCTCTGTTAATGCCTCTACTGCACCTTTGTATGTTGTTGACGGCATTCCTTACAGCGGTGATGTTCCAAACATTGACCCATCTGATGTCGCCTCGCAAACTGTCCTTAAAGATGCTACGGCAACTGCTCTTTATGGTGCGCGCGGTGCAAACGGAGTAATTCTTATAACAACAAAAAAAGGTACTGCTGGTGCAGAGGGCAGAATTGACGTTGATTTAAAATACGGTATTAATGCGCGATGGATTCCTATGTATGATGTAATTACAGACCCCAAACAGTATACGGAAGTGGGTTGGTCAGGTTTATATACTTGGGGATTGATTGGAGGCATTGAACCCTATCCTACTGCTGCAACTGCTGCAACTTATGCAGGCAATAATTTATTTCAAAGATTAAACCCTAACGGCACAATGTCTGGTGGCGGAGTATCGGCTGCGTATAATCCGTTTGATGCAAACGGCGGACAAACATTAATTGACCCTACGACAGGTAAATTTTATGAAGGAATAGGTTATAAATATGTACCTGAAAATTGGGCAAAAAATATTTTTCATACAGGTAAAAAATACGAGGCAACAGTAAAATTTTCTGGAGGCTCTGAAAAAACAACATATTACACTTCTGTTGGCTTTCTTAATGACGAGGGTTATTATATTCAATCAGATTTTAAACGTTTTACGGCTCGGTCAAATCTTGATTTTGAACCAAAAAAATGGTTAAAGGGAAATTTGAATATTGCATACGCTTATGCAACTCAAGATGCTCCCGGACAGGGCGACAATATGAACAATGGGTTTCAGTATGTAAATGGCATACCGCCTATTTACCCTGTATATCAGCATTATAACGAAGCAGAAGGCACAATACAAAAAGACCCCATATATGACCCGATAATAGGAGGTCCTGCATACGACTATGGAATGTATGAGGGATGGGGACGCGCATTCGGCACAGGCATCAACCCTGCTGGTGCTTTAAGATTAGATAAATTGCACAGCGAAAATCATCAATTATCTATCAATTCCTCTTTTACTGTTGAATTTTATAAAGATTTACAGTTTATTGCCAATATAGGCTTTCTGTATTATGGGCAAGACTATAGCGAATTGAATAATAAATTTTATGGAGACGCAGAAGGTGTAGGCAGGATAGAAAAAGGTGCTATGAAATATATCGGCTTGACAGCGCAGGAATTGCTGAAATACAACAAAACAATTAAAGATGAGCATACTGTAGATGCGTTTATCGGACACGAATCAACATTAGCCTTATCATCTTCTTATGCAGGTCTGAAAGCGCAGATATTTAAACCTGAAGATTTGGAATTTTCAAACGCATCTATCATTAATTATTTGTCAAGCGGTTCAAGCCGAGGTGCAATGGAAGGTTATTTTGCAGGAGCGCAATATAATTACAGAGAAAAATATTTTTTCTTGCTTAACGGCAGAAGGGACGGGTCATCTGTACTGTCGCCCAACAATAGATGGTCGAATTTCGGCTCTGTTGGTGCATCTTGGCAATTAGAAAGAGAGTCATTTATGAATAAATCAAAAAAATGGCTGTCTGAACTTAAAATAAAAGCAAGTTATGGTCTCGTAGGCAATTCAAGCATTGGTAATTTTGGTTATACCGATTTGTACGCGCTTTCAAGCATCGAAGGTATGCCAGCTTTGATATGGGAAAGTAAAGGTGCGCCAAGTCTTGGTTGGGAAAAGAAACATATGTTTAATACTGGTATTGAAGCCAATATTAAGAAAGGGCGACTGATTTTTGAAGTAGAATATTATAACAACAGAACTACTGATTTATTATTTCCAAAATATGTTGCACCGTCACAGGGTTACGGCGGCTATTTGGTTAATGACGGAGTTTTAAGAAATCAGGGAGTAGATTTTTTAGTAAAAGCGCAGATTGTTAAGACAAGAAATGTTGAGTTGCTTGTACGTGTCAATGGAACTTTTAACCGTTCAAAAATGCTTCAAATGCCTAAAGAAACACGTTGGGGAAGAGAACTTCCTATGATAAATAACGGCGGACTTGTTGTAGGCAAAGGACTTGATGAATGGAATTTGCCTGAGTATATGGGATTGAATGAGAATGGAGAATCATTATGGAAGAAGTATTACGATGCTAATAACTCTGCCGAAACAGGACCTGGCGAAAGACAGGGCTATATTCCTGATGTTTATTTCTACACTCATCAGGACACCCTTATTGATGGAAAAGTAGTTTTAAGGCACCCAAATGCAGATATTCAATATGTTGCAACTAATGATTATGGACAGGCTGGCAATAATTATATTGGCAAAAGAGCGTTGCCTACTGTATTTGGCGGTTTAGGTATTGACTTTAAGGTGTACGGTGTTGAATTTTCTGCTATGTTCTCATATCAGTTGGGCGGTTATGGATATGATAACGTTTATGCTCAAATGATGGGAGATGAGAAATTTGGACGATTTGCCTGGCATAAAGATATGCTTAACGCGTGGAGTCCAATGAACGGCAGTAATGATGTAAGCACCAGTGCAATTCCTCGTCTTACAGGAGGCAATGCAACTTTTGCGCCCTATGCAAATGCAGGTTCAACAAGATTTTTGACTTCAAACTCTTGTTTGCAGTTGAATAATGTACGAATTGCATATAATTTTCCTTCAAAACTTGTGAAGAAAATTTTGCTAAATTCATTAAATATTTGGATTTCTGCCGACAATTTGCTTGTAGTTTCTGCCCGCAAAGGTTATGTGCCGACTTCGTATTTTACAGGAGGCAGCGACAGAAGTCAATATATTCCGTTAAGCACATTGATTGCAGGAATAAAAATTCAATTCTAATTCTTTTTATTGTATAACTTTTAATAAAAAAATAATATGAAAATCTTAAAAATATTTGGAATAGCGGCAACAATTACATTGGTATTTGGTTGTTCAAAGTCCTTTTTGAACGATTACCCCAAAGGCGGTGCCGTTTCAGAAGAACAGTTTAACGAAAACCCAGAGTCGTTCGAGGCTATGGTCAAAGGACTGTACAGTTTAATGATAACAGGCGGCACGAGTAGCCATAGCGATTTTGGTCAAAAAAGCATTGACCTGAAAACCGATATGATTTCGGGCGACATTGCGCTCATTAGATGTACTTACGGTTGGTTTGAATCAGTAGAGCGTTTGCAGGAATACAATCGTTCTGGACTTACTTCATACATTTGGAGTTATTATTATGCTATTATCAAAAATGCAAATTTGATAATACGAGACACAGCAGGAGTAATAAACCCTCAAACAGCGAATGATACCATTAAATCTTATTATGTAGGGCAAGCGTACGCAATGAGAGGATACGCTTATTCTGCCTTGACTTATTATTATGCGAAGTGGCCAAAGGCTATTAATGTTGATGAAAATCTTGCTCCTGTATATCTGGAAAATACTCCAGACGTAGCACAAGATGTGCAATCACTCAGTAACATATTTAGCATTGCAGAAAACGATTTTGTAACTGCAAAGCAATATATTGCAAGATATGAGGCAACAAAGAATTATGTAAGATTGTCAAAGGTTGAAATAAATACAGATGTTGTTAGTTTGATGCTTGCATATTTGTATATTCACAAAGCGCAAAATCTTATTCACCCAGAGAGTGATAATTATGATAAAGAGAGTGATTTAAATGCTGCTATCGCATTGTGCGACGAGGTAATAAATTCAGGCAATTATCCAATGTTGTCGTACGACAAATTGTTGGCTACTGGTTTTAACAGCGTTACTCAAAGTGATAACTGGATGTGGGGCATTGATATTGACGCAGAAACAACAGGTATGCTGGCATCGTTTTGGGGAGCAGTAGACGTATATACTTACAGTTATGCCTATTCCGGCGACATTAAGGCTATAGACCAAAATTTATGGAATTCTATGCCTGAAAGCGATAAAAGAAAACAATGGTTCACTTCAAAAGAAAAACTGGCTCCTGTAAATAAGTTTTTTGACAGGGCAAAAATCAAAGGAGGCGACAGAAACTGGCTTAATGATTTAGTATTCATGCGTGTAGAAGAAGCCTACTTAATTGCAGCGGAAGCCGCTTTTCTTAAATCTGATTTTTCTGCATCTACATCTTATTTGCATACTTTGCTTTTAGAAAGGGATAAAGACGTTGCTGCTACTATTACATCTGTAACCGACGAAGAACAATTAAAAAAACAGATTATTTATAACTGGCGTACAGAAATGTGGGGCGAAGGCAGAGCCTATTTTACAATGAGAAGATTTTGTGATGTGTATTTTAAGACAACATATTGCAGTGCAAATACAGACCAAAACTATCACAGAGGAGACAATCATCTTTTTGAAAAGACAATTCCCGCAGGAGATTTTGGCAGATTGTGTTTTGTCATTCCTTATGCAGAAATGATATATAATCCGTATATCTCTGGACAATCAGAGTTTCAACACGAATAGTGAATTTATTATTATTTAATTAACATATATTTAAAACTTTAAAAAAAAATTTATTATGAAAAAATTATTTTATTTTTTGGCAGTGGCGGCTACGCTTGCTGCTTGCGGACCAAAACCCTTAGAATTAAAGGGTATTAGTTTGTCTTCAGACAGGCTTGAATTACTTCAGTCGGTAGCAGAAGACGAAGCAGGGGAGATGTCTACCTTGGTAGCTACTCTTATCCCCTCAGAGATTAGTCCAAAACCAAATATTACTTGGACTTCCAGCGATGAATCTGTTGCAACAGTAGACAGAGGTGTCGTTACTGCGTGGCAGCCAGGGGAATGTATTATTACTGCAAAAGCAGGTGAATTTACAGCAACTTGTAATGTTACGGTACTTGGTTATTATGAGAAACTAAAATGTACTGGCTTTGTGCCTGTGGATTTTGATACAATTACTGCAATTCCCATAAAGTATACCAAACAAAATGGTGTAGATACTATTATAAATGGGCATAAACTTACATATTATATTATGTTTCAGGGTTTAACAGTTGATGTTGATTGGAACATACAAGCACCAGGAGATTACGGTTTATTAATAGAAGTTGAAGCTATTGCTATTGATATGCGTTATCTGAGCGACAATAAGTTGGCTATGTGGCCTATGATGGCAGACTACGATAGTGAAGACCGTAATCACAATGGAGTAATAGATGACGATGAAATATTTTTTATTCCTACAGTATATCAGGTTTCTGATGCTTTCAGTACCGATTTCGTTACGTCCTCAAATAGAGACCACGATTGGTTAAGAGGAGTGCTTGATTTGGATGCTTATTTGAATCGCGTTAATCAAGAAGACCAAAGTATTGAATATCGTACAGGCGCACAACTCTGGTTTCTTGAAAAAAGCGGCGAAAATTGGCGTATGTATTACGATGGTGTTGTAAAAGACGGCTCATTTACTTTGACTGGCGGACTTAGGGTAGATGACCCACAATATCTTGCTTTACCAACAGTTGCTCCTTGGACATTTACTGTTGATAGACCAATATTTGATGAAGGTACAGCAAAACCAAATATCACTGCACAACTCTATGAATTTACTTGGTCATCTTCAGATTGGGACGCTCCTGCATCTGTAAGAGCAAAAAAACCTGCTAATAATAGTGTTTATTTATTAAACAAAATTAAGAACGGACAGGGTAAACCAATATCAAACTTAAAAGATTTTAAAGCAGTAAAAGAATCTATCATAAAACAATAAATAAAAAAAAGAGTGGTCATTCTTAAAATGACTACTCTTTTTTTTATTTATGCCAATCAGGTGTTAAAATTCTATATTTTGATACTTTTTGTGCCGTTCGGCACACTATATTGGTAGAAAAAATGATTTTCCCCCAATTCTTTGTGCCGTTAGGCACTAAATGGCATTTACATTGCGTACCTACGGCACGCTGTCGGTTATATTCAACATATTTCTACCGATACTTAGTGCCTAACGGCACATTTCAACCCCTAATTCGCATTATTTATTGTTTTATAAATTTTCCTGTATTGCCTCCGATTTTCAATATATATATTCCCTTAGGCAAATTACTAACATTGATTGGCATTGATTGTTTGTCGGCTGTTAGCAGTATTTTGCCAAATATATCAATAATCTGTATTCTGTCATTTGTATCTGTATTTGTTTCAACATACAAATTGTCTTTAACAGGATTTGGGAAAATTATTAAATTGTTATTATTATAAAAAACTTCTTTTATGTCTGTATTTATGTTTTTATTTACATTTATTTCAAGTTTATATGTGCCTGTTTCAGCAATAAAAAACGGTTTTACCTGAAAAAACAATGTTTTGCTGCCTGTGATAATTAAATTATTCAGCATTAAATCGTCCATAAACTCTGCCCAAGTATTGCCCAAATTTAATGAATATGAAAAAGCGGCATCAAGAGTATAAAAAAATTCATTCCCGCTATTGTAAGCATCATACAGTCTGGCAGAAACAGAGTAAGTATCGCCAGCAGGCAAACTTATTTTATAAAAATCCAAATCGTCTGTCGAATGAATATTGGCAGATACAATAATTTTTGCATTGTCGCCGATAAAATTTAGCGGCAGCAGAGATGCAATGCCTCGATTGTTGTTGTTCTCATAGGCATCTGCCAGCAACGGATACGAAGGTTGTACATTAATATACACAGGATTTTTATAAGAGTTGCCTCCTGCAAAATTCCAAGTTTGAGAGCCGTCTTGTTGATAAGAAACTGCCATTACATATTTTCCCGCCTCTGCTGTTATATTTCCTGCAAAAACAAGGTTTCGAGTTGCATTTGGCAGTAACCCGTCTGTCTCATTGAGAATTTCTATTTCTTGCGCTGTTGTGCCGTCAAAATGTGCAAGAGTCAAACGGTATTTTCCTGCAAATGTATTTGTTCCAAAATTTTGCACCTGTACAGAAACCTGTCCGTTTTGGTTTTGTATAAAATAATTCCCAAGATTTGTATTTAATGAAGAATTTACAGTAATATCAGAAGAATATTCAACAGAGAATATTGCCAAATTAGCAATAGCGGCATCAGATATTTTTTTCCAGTCAAGTCCATTTTCAGATTGATAATAAATTGAAACAGAGTAATTATTCGGCACAAAAGCAGTTGTATAATTTGAAAAGTTGAATGTTTGATTGCTGCCTGCCGATAAATTTACATTGTTGATTGTTGAAAGTGCATCAATAAAATTGCCATTTCCATCAAATATATTCGCACTTAATTTGCCTGAAAAATTATCCGTGCCATTATTTTTTATTCCGACACTCAAACTTACAGGAGAGCCGTATTCAACAATATTATTATCAAAAACTATGGCAGCATTTAATCGCAAAATATAATTATTTGCAATTCCTGCGCTTGGCTCAATTCCAACCAAAACTCCGTGACTGTCGTCATAACCATACATATTATTAATGGAAAAATAGCCGTTTGCAGAGCCGCCCCAACCCCAATTAAAATGGAAATAATTGCTGCTATTGTAGCCGTCACAAACAAATGCATGTCCTCCTAATTGGCTGTATGCACAGTATAGCACAGGACGGCTTGCATCTAATTCTGTTTTCAATAAATTAATCCAAGCAGTTTCATTATTGTTTCGTTGCTCTCCTCTTATTGTATTTTTATAACCAAAGAAGTTTTTAAACGCATTTTCTGCACAATATTGATTAGTATGTCCCCCGCTGTTTGCAAACACTTGTGCCCCGCTTTCTAACGGCGAATAAGACATATTTGCCGCTACTCCGCAATGATACATCAATTTGCCGACCGCTTTTAATTGCCGAGCGGTTGGAACATTGTACCAATCCATTATATTAGGCATATTTTCCCAATCATAAATGGCATTTGCAAAATCAGCCGACAAAGTGCCATAAGCCTCTGTGTATGAGTGTGTGCCTGTGCCGCGTACAGGGTAATTCCAATATTTCATTATTTGCGCCATTGCCGTTGCCACACAGCCTGTTACAGCGAGTGCGTTTTGGGCAGCGTCGTATGGACAAAGAATATTGTAATACGGCGACTGATTCCATTCTGTTGTAAGCAATGGACTTACACTTGCAGTTTGGGCAGGAGTTAATAGTCTGCCGTTGAATAAATTTGTCCATTGTTCGCTGATTTCGGCTGTCGGCTGAATATTATGCTCTATTGCATATTCAATTTGCCGTTCATAACTTGCAAGCCAATACCGAGCATTTGGCGGAAGATTGTTGAAATTTATGCTGCCTTTGTCTGCATAACCCAAAACAGGCATAATTCTGTCATCTGCCGAAACAATAACAAAACCGCCGTCTTCCAAATTAAAAATGTAAATATAAGATGACTGTTCTGTAGTTGTTCCACGCAAAAAACTGAAATTTGTAGCGTGAGCCAAATTTAGCCTTTTGCCGTTGTCCATAGACAAAATATTTTGCCATTGCAGAAATGTTTTGCCAACAATCTTCGCCTGCTCTATATCTACCGAATTTGCAAATAAAGAGAAATTAAATAGTACGGTTACTATCGTTAAAAATAATTTTTTCATAACAGTATGATTTAAGAAATTATATTAGTGCGCAAAATTATACATTTTTTTCTGAAAAAAAATTATTTTATATAAAATAATTTTGATATCAATTTTTAATTTTATAATTTTGCAGTCTAAAAAAAATTTAATACAGTATATTCTATGAAAAAGACTTTAACACTTTTATTTGCATTGCAATTTGTTGCAATATGCAGTTTGCAGGCAGTCCCCGCTTATCCGTTGCCAATTCAGATTACACAACCTGACGGCACTTTACTCACAATTCAATTGCACGGAGATGAGCATTTCAGTTATACAACAACCAAAGACGGTTATTTATTAAAACAAAATGCAGTTGGAGCATACGAATATGCCCAGTTTGTAGAAAATAAAATTGTATCAATCGGAGTGTTGGCAAGAGATATTCGTACCAAACAAGAAATTAAGGCAATATCTACTTTGAATAAAAAAATGCCTGTTTCTGAGGAAACAATTAGAACATTAAGGAGTAAATCACCCTACAAAACACCCGAACGGCAAAACCTTACTCCAAATCCGTTACGAGGTTCTAAAAAAGGAATTGTTATTTTGGTAAACTTTACAGACAAAAGTTTTGTTCATACAAAAACGGAATTTAATAATTTATTAAATCAAACAGGTTATAGTGCAAACGGAGCAACTGGTTCTGCAAGAGAATATTTTGAGGCGGCAACAATGAATGAATTTAGCCCTCAATTTGATATCGTTGGACCATATACTTTACCGAACAATATGGCTCATTACGGAACGGACAACGAAAACTATCACGATGTTTCTGTGTATGAAATGATTAGAGATGCCTGCAATTTGGCAAACAACGATGTAGATTTTTCGTTATACGACACAGATGATAACGGCATAATAGACAATGTTTTTGTTTATTATGCAGGCTACAATCAAGCGGAAGGCGGCGATGCAACTACTGTGTGGCCTCACAGAAGTGTTGTTGTCGGAAACTATTATTATGACGGCAAAAAGTTGTGGGACTATGCCTGTACGTCTGAACTTAGAGGTAATGGCGGAAATACAATGTGCGGAATAGGCACTTTTTGCCACGAATTTAGCCACGTTCTCGGATTGCCCGATTTATACGATACGGAAAATTCTAACAGATATACGCTCGGTTATTGGGACTTAATGTGCAGCGGCAGTTATAACAACGATGGTATGACTCCACCTACATATTCCGCTCTGGAAAGATTTTTTTTGGGATATTACCAAACAGGAGACGTTAAAGTTTTAGACACTGACAGTATTTATTTGCTTGACCCTATAACTACTTCAAATAAATTTTATATTATCTCGCCAAATAATGATGTTCATAATTTGAATGGGGCAAACCCAAACCCAAGTGAATATTTTATTATAGAAAATCGCCAAAAAGTTGGTTGGGACGGAGGTGCAGATTTTAGAACTGATTATGTTAGCGGTACTGGGTGGCTGTATTTGGGAACAGGGTTGTTGATTACAAAAGTTAATTTTAATTCAAATGATTGGCAAAACAATAATGTGAATGATTATCCAAATGTAGGAGTTGATATTATTGAGGCGTATAACTCGCAAAACCCATCTCCATTTACCTCAAAGAGCGACACATATCCCGGCACAGGCAACGTAACCTATTTTTCTCCTATGTTGAGCAACGGAACACGTTATAACGGAGATTTGCTGAATATAGAAGATATTGGTGGGACAATTTCGTTCTGTTTCAGAGAGTGTTCCGATATGCCGACAATAAATCTTCTGCCTCAATTTACTGATTTTAAAACAGTTCAAGGCACTCCGTCAGAAACTTGCATTGTCGGCGTAAATGGCAGCAAACTATCAGACCCTATCAGATTGGCATTTACAAATTCTCAAAACTTTGAAATGAAATTGCCAGAATCTGCATCTTGGTCTCGGTATTTAGTAATAGACCCAAATCCTGTAGATTCTGTTATTGCAACCTCAATTGAGGTTAGATATAACCCAGCATCTCCTTCGTATAGAAATGTGCATACAGCAAGTTTGCAGGCAAAATCAACAGGCACATCAGGTACTCCTGTAAAAATAATTCAACTTACGGGAAAATCATCTCGTGCAGTGCGTGTAGTGCCGCCCGTATTGGAAAGCATTACAGATACAACAGGAACTTCATTTAAAGCAAATTGGAGGTCTGTAACCGATGCAACAGGCTATTATGTATCTGTTTATACTGTTGATGAAAACAACAAAACAACTGAAAAAGAGACTTTTAATGAATTTGCAAAACTTGCAAATTCAGGTTGGAATCAAACATTTTATACAACAACTACCCTTTCGGTTCCATCTACGCCGTGTGCAGCAGCATTTAAAACAGTGCAAGATACACTATACTCACCGTATTATCCTGAAAAAGTCAGTTCAATAAAATTTTGGGTAAGAAGTGAAGACAGCGGACAACACGGATTGCTATATGTAGAGGCGTTAGATATAAGCGGAGTTTGGGACACTGTGGCAAAAATAAATGTAGATATTTCGCTTACCGCTCAAATAAAAAATCTGCCTTTGAACAGTGGTAAAGATTTCCGCAGATTTAGATTTTCCTGTTCAGGCATCTCTTCAAAAGGTTTTGCCTTTGACGATTTTGAGGCTGCATACGATGCAAAAATGGCTGTTAAAAGACAATATGTAGAAGGATATAATAACACTTCGGTTGTATTAAACGGACTGTTGCCGCTTACAGAGTATATTTGCAAAGTACAGGCAACTGATAGAAATGTTGCAGGTAGCGACATTAATGAGTGGTACGAAAATGTTACTGATTTTTCGTTGCCTCTTACAGCAACAACATTTAAACAAAAAAATCCTAATGATAGAATTTTATCAGTTTCAATAACCGAAAATAGCAGTGTAATAGTAATGATAGACACCGAAGATATAGAAAATAACGATTTATTTGTGTTTGATATTCAAGGAAAATTAGTACAAAAAATTTCCAATGGTAATGTATTAAACGTCAATGGTAATGTAACTATCAGCGGTTTGCCTTCGGGAAATTCTTATATCATTTCGCTGGGGGCAAAGCGAAAAGCCAAGTTTGCAAAAGTGTTTATAAAATAATTTTCAAAAAAAATTCAAAAAATTATTTATTTATCAAAAAAATGCAGTATCTTTGCACAATATTTATTTTATTCTAATTTATTAATTAAAAACTTTTTAAAAAAAATTTGTATTATGAAAAAACTTATGAAATTTAGCGTGCTTTTTGCCGCTGTTGTTATTGCTTTAGGTTCTTGCAAACAAAACGAACCTAAATTCACTGTAACCTTTAACTCTAATGGCGGCACTGCTGTTGCTGAACAGACTGTTGCTGATGGGGCTAAAGTTGTTAAACCAACCGACCCGATAAGAGCGGACTTTGCTTTTGCGGGTTGGTACAAAGACCAAGCAACCACTACCGCTTGGGATTTCGCAACTGATGTTGTAACTTCAAACATTACTCTTTATGCTAAATGGGAGCAATCAAACCCAAACCCAAAAGAAAATTATGATTATGAAGACACCGCTGCAACAAATATAACCTTTTCAGGGGCAGGTGTGTATTTGCAAAACGATGGTGTTTATTATGTTCAAATTATGAACGCACAATCAACTTATTTAGCAAGTTTGGTTGTATATCCAAATAGTTCAGGCATAGAAGGAACTTATCCAATCAATTTTTCAGAAGAGGCGGGCACAGTTTTAGCAAGTCCTGGCAGTGTACAAGCAGGTTATGTTTCTGCATCTTTTGTAGGAACAATAGTTAGCGGAGGCATAGACGAAGTTTGGTTTTTAGTTGGCGGCAGTGTAACAATAACTGCTACAAGCATTACTGTTAATGCAACATCTTATTACGGCAGCACAATCAACATTACTGCAACGCTTTCAGAATATGTTGAACCACCTGTACCAGGACTTTATGACGATGAGCCAACTACGGCAACAACTATTAATTTGAATTTTACAGAAGGCGAAGTAACCAATTATGGAGATTGGTATTATGTTGGAGGCGATAATTTAATGTTTTACGCTTATGATGAAGAAAACTTTGTACAAGTTGATTTTATTGCAACAGGTTCTGGCTTGACTTCTATTCCTGTTAATACTTACCCAATCAATAATTCATTTAGTTTGAATACCGTTGCGGCTTATGTTGAAGAGTCTGCAGGAGATGGCGGCGGCACAATGCTTTATAATGGAGATGACCAATATTTTGTTGTATCTGGTAATGTTGTTGTTACAGGGACTGGACTTACTGTAACAGGACAAAGTTACAACGGGAGTACAATTAATATAACATATACAGGTTCATTGGCAGCAACACCTTCTTATGCACCAGCGAAAATTGTAAAAAAATCAAATTTGGCAAAAAATCAATTTGGCAAAATCAACAAACAGTTTCCTATTATCAAATAATTTCTGATAGAAAAATCTAAAAAAAAATAGAGATGTTGCTTGCAATGTCTCTATTTTTTTTAGATTTTTTGAATTATAAAAAAATATATTCTATTGATTTATAATTGTTTATAAAAACAGTTTATTTGTTTTTTTGAAAATATTGTTTAATGTGTGCTTTTATTCTGTAATTTTGCAAAAGATAAATTAACCGAAAAAAATAGCAATGAAAAAACACCTCACAAAACACTTGCAAAGAATAATTTTTGTTTTATTCTGCTGCATTTTTCCTCTTAATATTTTTGCACAAAACATTCAAATTTCGGGGAGTGTTTCTGACATCAGCGGCGAGGCTATTGTCGGCGCAACAGTGATTGTAAAAGGCACTTCAAACGGCACTATCACAGACATAGAAGGCAAATTCAACCTCTCAAACGTATCAGAAAACGCAATTTTAGTTGTGTCATTTATTGGATATATAACGCAGGAGTTTAACTTTTCCAAAGTTCAAAACTTTGGAAAAGTTATTAGTATAGTTCTCGAAGAGGACACAAAAATACTTGACGAAGTGGTTGCAATCGGTTACGGTGTTGTGAAGAAAAACGATGCAACAGGCTCTGTAACAGCCATTAACGCAGACTTGAAAGGGCGCGGACTTGCTCCAAATGCGCAAGATATGATGATTGGAAAAATTGCTGGCGTGAGCATTACTTCGGGCGGCGGCTCGGCAACAGACGGCGCAACAATTCGTATTCGCGGCGGCTCATCGCTTTCGGCATCAAACGACCCGCTGATTGTGGTCGATGGCATTCCGCTTGGCGGCGGACCGGGCGGCGTTGGAAATATGCTCAGTTCGATAAATCCTACCGATATTGAAACTTTCACCATTCTAAAAGATGCCTCTGCCACAGCCATTTACGGCTCGCGCGCATCAAACGGTGTTATAATTATTACCACAAAAAAAGGCACAAGCGGAAAGGTAAAAATCACTTATGACGGCAATGTTTCGTTTAGCCAACGGAAAAATCAAGTTGATGTGCTTTCTGGCGACGAGTTCCGTGATTTTATTCAAACAACATATTTAGGCAAGCCGAATGAGGCAGAGGCGGTTTCAAAATTAGGGCAATACAACACCGATTGGCAAAGCGAAATTTTCCGCACAGGCGTTAATACGGAACACAATTTGAGCGTTTATGGCTCGGTAAAAGATATTATGCCGTACCGCGCAAGTTTTGGCTACACAAAATTGAACGGAATTTTAAAAACCGAAGGCTTGGAACGTTACACGGCAAGCGTTTCTTTGTCGCCTACTTTATTTAATAAACACCTGAGTATCAACGTAAATGCAAAGGGAATGTATATCAAAAACCGCTTTGCAAACAGAGGTGCAATCGGCACGGCAACGGTTATGGACCCGACACAGCCTGTTTATCAGGAAGACCGCGATGAAAACAGCCCTTTTGGCGGCTATTGGACTTGGGTAAATAATATGGGCGAAATCAATGGACAAGGCACGATAAACCCTGTGGCAATGCTCGAAATGGTTAATGACCGCTCGAAAGTTTATCAATTTATCGGCAATGCGCAATTTGACTACAAAGTTCATTTTTTACCCGATTTGCACCTGAATTTAAACCTCGGTTTGGACTATTCGCAAGCGCAGGGAACATATATCAGTCCGTTGGAATCGCCTATGCAAGCCGCTGTAAAATATGAAATCCAAAGGGATTGGAAAGAAACTCGCCGCAACCCGCTTATAGATTTTTACGCGCTTTATAAAAAAGAGTTTGAAAGACACGCTTTTGACGTTACAGCAGGTTATTCATGGCAGCATTTTTGGCATAAAAACCCTGCCGTTGAGCAACATATCGGCGAATATTTGGAAGACGGCACTCCCGTTGTTGTAGAAACAAACAGTCCTTCGGAACTGTATCTGATTTCATTTTTTGGACGTGCAAATTACTCATTTTTAAACAGATACCTTTTTACTGCAACAATAAGAACAGACGGCTCTTCCCGTTTTGTAAAAGAAAATCGTTGGGGAATTTTCCCTGCCGCCGCTTTTGCGTGGAAAATTAATGAAGAAAAATTCTTAAAAGATATTCATCAGATAAGCAACCTTAAACTGCGTTTAGGTTGGGGAATTACAGGGCAGCAGGACATTGGTTTTGGCGATTACCCTGCCCTTGCGCTCTATCAGCAGGCGCAAGGTTACGCGGCAAAGTACCTGCTTGACGGCGAATGGGTTGATGTTATCAGACCTTCGGCGTATAATGCGAATTTAACGTGGGAAAAGACTACGACTTACAACGCAGGCATTGATTTTGGGTTTTTACGAAACAGAATTTCGGGTAGTATTGAGTTTTATCATCGTGTTACAAGAGATTTGATTAATACCGAAGTGCGAAAAATAGCAGGAACAAATTTTGCCGAATTTTCACCCGAAAATATTGGCTCGCTGAAAAATGACGGCATTGAATTTACATTAAATACCGTTCCAATTTCCAAAAAAAATTGGGAATGGCGCGTTGATTTTAATGTTGCGTACAACAAAAATAAAATTATTGACCTTGCAGGCGGCGGCGATGACGCATCAAACCGTATCGGCAGCACAAGCGGCTCGGCAGGCGGCACCGCTCTGAAAATTCATAAAATTGGCTACGGCGCGGCAATGTATTATGTTTATGAACAGGTTTATGACAACAACGGCAGCCCGATTGAAGGAATGTATGTTGATAGAAATAATGACGGAAAAATCAACGAGCAGGATTTGTACATCTATCACAACTCAACGCCTGACGTGATTTTGGGTTTCACAACGAGTTTGCGCTATAAATCTTTTGACCTGAAAATTGCATCGCACGGCTCTTTGGGCAATTACAACTACAACGGAATGGACGCAAATCACGCTGCAACGAGCGAAATTTACCGCAATCAATATCTGTCAAATGTTTATCAATCTGCACTTTACACAAATTATCAACTGCCGCAGGTTTTGTCGGACTATTATATTCAAAACGCTTCGTTTTTTAGAATTGACAACATTACTTTGGGTTGGAATTTTGAAAAGAGCAAAAAATTTCCGTTAAGCGGGCGAATTTATGCAAGCGTTCAAAATCCGTTTATTTTCACAAATTATTCAGGTTTAGACCCCGAAATTTTTGGCGGTGTTGATGTGAATTTTTACCCGCGCCCTGTTTCCTATATGTTTGGCGTTAATATTACATTTTAATTTACGATTTTTGATTTACGATTTACGATTTAAAAAAACACAAATATGAAATACACAAGGGAATGATTGAATTACAATAACTTACAAAATAAGCAAATAAAATAACCACGAACAATACAGACCACACGAACAGAAAAAAATGTTCGTGAAGTTCGAGAGGTTCGTGGTAAAATAAAAAATAAAATATATGAAAAATAAAATATTGATAATCAGCGTATTAGTTGCTGCGAGTTTTACATCTTGCATCAATGATTTGAATACCGAGCCATTGGAAGGCGGCTCTGTGCTGACTTCGGAGGCGGCTTGGCAAAATCCTGCTATTTATAAGCAAATGTTGGCAAAAATCTATGCAGGTTTTTCGCTTTCGGGCAATGTTGGTGCGGCAGGAATGGGCGATATTGTCGATTACGGAGACGAGGGCGAAACCACTTTTATTCGTTCCTATTGGAATTTGCAGGAACTCACAACTGACGAAGCATTGTGCGCGTGGGCTGACGATGGAATTTCTGAACTGAATTTTTCAACCTACACTTCGAGCAACCGTTTTGTGCAATTTGCCTATAATCGAACATTTATGACAATCGCTTATGCAAACGAATATCTGCGCAACACAACAGATGAAATGCTTGTGAAACGCAATGTTGATGCCGATTTGCTCGCAAAAATTCCTCAATATCGCGCCGAAGTTATTGCTTTGCGGGCATTGAATTATTATTTTTTGATGGATTTGTACGCAAATATTCCATTGATTGACGAAAATTTAAAAATGGGCGATGTGCCTGAACAAAAAGACCGTAATTTTTTCTTCACTTGGCTTGAAAATCAGTTGAAATCGGTTGAAAATATTTTGCCCGAAAAAAGCGATTTGAATTACGGCAGAGTGAATAACTATGTGATTTACACCATTTTATCAAAATTATATCTAAATGCCGAAGTCTATATTGGGCAAAATAAATATGACGAGGCGTTGGTTTATTTGAGAAAAATTATCGAAAGTCCCGATTATAATTTGAGCGAATTGGACAAGCCGTATAAAAATAATTTTGGCGCGGAAAATAATTTATCAAATGAAATAATTTTCCCAATAATTTTTGACGGAATGAACAGCACCTGTTATGGCGGCATAACTTATTTAGCAACAGCGGCTTACGATAACGATATGGCACCAAATTTTGGTTTGTCAGAAGGTTGGTCAGGCATACGCGCTTTGGAAAATTTAGTTGATAAATTTGAAACTGCCGACACGCGCGCCCTTTTTTGGACAGAAAAACGGACAAAAGAAACATATTCGTGGTCAGATTTTAATTCAGGTTATTCGGTTGTGAAATATACGAACTTGAAAAATGACGGCACAAAAGGCTCGCACGAACTTTTTCCCGACACCGATTTTCCGATGTTTCGCCTCGCTGACGTGTATCTGATGTACGCTGAGGCTGTGTTGCGCGGCGGCAGCGGCGGCGATTTGGCAACGGCGGTTACTCTTGTGAATAAAGTGCGCAATCGTGCCGAAGTTTCGCCGATAAACAACAGTAATCTGACATTGGATTTTCTGCTTGACGAGCGTTGCCGCGAATTGTATTGGGAAGGGCATCGCCGCACAGATTTAATTCGTTTCGGCAAATTCACCAAAGATTATAAATGGAATTGGAAAAATGGCGTTTATGTCGGCACAACAAATATAAATGACGATTACAAAATTTTTCCGTTGCCTGTGCAGGAACTTTCGGCTAATAAAGGGCTTACTCAAAATAAAGGATACTGATTTA
>JAISKN010000011.1 GCA_031260925.1 Prevotellaceae bacterium
TTTTTTGTCAATTATTAGAAGTTCCATTTAGTTATTAGAGTTTAGATAAATTTTAAATTTATAATGTCAATTTCTGGTTAAAAAAATGATTATTGCTTGCACCTGTCTTTGTTCTTTGCTCATTGTTCTTTCAGCGTAGCGGTCTATTTTTTTTTTGAAATAAAAAAATCGCCTTTTTTGACGATTTTTTTGAGTTTCCTAGCGGATTCGAACCGCTGTTTACGGTTTTGCAGACCGGTGCCTAACCACTCGGCTAAGGAACCAATTTCGGAGTGCAAAGGTAGATAAAAATTTTTATTTGACAAAACAATTAATCGTTTTTTTCAAATTAATCATTTTTTTTTGTATTAATCTTTTTTAATAAATGGTTACGGTACTGTTTTACAGTATCATAGAGCAATATTTTTTGTTTTGGAGTAAGAAATCCATCTATTTTTTTATAAAATTTCACACGCAATTCGTATCTGTCTTTATCAACTTGAAGTAATTTTTCCAACGACTGATTATATTCTTCGTCAGAAAGTTTATTTTCGAGGCATTTTTTGCGCAGGTCGCGTTCCTGTAACAAAAGTTTGGAATCATCTGCCTTATAGGTGTTGTAAATTTCCCAGAAATAGGGTGATTGTTCTGCGGTTAAACCAATTCTTTGTGTAAAAAACTCGGTTCTGTCGGCAGCAAGTTTTGCTTTTTCTGCCGTCTGTTTTTGATTATTTTGCGCAAAAGATACTATTGCGAAACAAAAAAGTAAAGGTGTAAATAAATATTTTTTCATTTTTTTGAAATATTTTTAGAGTTAGACATTAATTTTCATTCAACATTTGCTAAAATTTGGTCAATTAAAACATCTTCATCAATGCCTTCAAGCATCAGTTCATTGGTGTTTTCATCGTAGGCAATAACAGGCGTTTTATCTGCCGTTATGTCAGTATTTTTGACAAAAATTGTTCCCATCGTAAAAACTAAAGCGAACATTGCCGCAGCATAAAGATACGGTCTTGTCTTTTGCCACAAAGGAATTTTACGAGGGGTAATTTGTTGCTCTATTTTGAGAGCGAAACTTTCAAAGTAGCCGTCCGGCACGTCAAATGGATTTGACGGACTATTGTTTTCAAGTGAGAATTTGTTAGTCATAAAATTAGGTGTTATTGTTAATTATTGCCAGAATTATCAATTATTCTAAATTTTAGACTATAAAAGATTTTGCAAGTTTAATCTTCTGCGAAAAAATTTTCAATTTTTTTAACTGCGTGATGATACGAGGCTTTTAGCGCGCCGACAGAAGTGTCAAGTATTTTTTCCATATCATCGTATTTCATATCTTCAAAATATTTCATATTAAAAACCATACGCTGCTTTTCGGGCAAGGTTAAAATCGCCTCTTGCAGTCTTTCCTGCAATTCATCGCCGTTAAAATATGGGTCGCTGCGCAGATTTTGCAAAAGAACTTCCTCCATTTCGAGCGATGTAGTAACATTTTTCATACGTTGAGAAGCCAAAAAAGTAAGAGTTTCGTTAGTTGCAATGCGGAAAAGCCAAGTGTGAATTTGACTTTCGCCGCGAAAATTATCAAGCGCAACCCAAGCCTTCATAAACGCACTTTGCAACAAATCGTCTGCATCTTCGTGGCACAAAACCATTTTCCGAATATGCCAATACAACGGCTTTTGCATCATATTTACGAGCGATGTAAAAGCAGAACTGCGCGTTTTGTCGTTTTTGAGCAGCCGCGTAATTTCGTCTAATTTTTCTCTATCAATATTCATTTAGATAAAACTTCTAAAAATTTAATATAGTTTGCAAAGATAATGCCAACGATTGAATAATAAAATATTTTTACATTTATTTAATAAAAAATACATTTAATTAACTTTTTTAAACTAAAAATCTGTGCGTTTTTTGAACATCTTACTCGATTTTTATTTTTTAGTTTAATTTTGTAATTTTGCGCAAAAAATTTTTATGACAACAACAATTATTATTTCGATTATTGCTTGCGCTGTTGGTTTTTTTGCGGCGTGGCTGTGGCAATCAAAAAAAAATATTGTCAATTTGGCGAATATTGACAAAGAAAAAAGCGAAATTATTTCTAATATAGAAAAAGAAAAAATTTCTCAAATTGTAACTTTGGAAACCGAAAACAAAAATTTTTCGGAAAAACTGCAATCGCAAAAAGCCGAAATTGAGGAACTGCAAAAACGCTTAACCGTTGAGTTTGAGAACATTGCAAACCGCATTCTCAAAAGCAAGGCAAACGAATTTTCAGATGCAAATCAAAAGCAGATAGGTGAAATTCTCAACCCGTTGAAAGAGAAAATCCAGAATTTTGAGAAAAAAGTTGAGGAGACTTACAGCAACGAAACACGCGAGAAAGCCACTCTCAGACAGGAAATCAAAAGCCTTGTAGAACTCAACTCAAAGATGCAGACCGAAACCGCAAACCTCACCAAAGCCCTCAAAGGCGACAGCAAAACTCAGGGCGATTGGGGCGAGTGGCAACTTGAATTGCTGCTCGAAAAAACAGGGTTGGAAAAAGGCGTGCATTTTGTCAGTCAGCCGAATTTTAAAACAGAAGACGGCGCAAATGTCCGCCCCGACTACATCGTAAATTTGCCCGACAATAAAAATTATATCATCGACAGCAAGGTTTCGCTCACGGCATACGAGCGGTTTTTCAATGCCGAAAATGAGCAGGAACGCGCTGCAAATCTCGCTATGCACATTAAAAGCATTCAGCAGCATATCAGCGATTTGAGCGGAAAAAACTACCAAAATCTGTACGGAATAAACGCGCCCGATTTTGTGTTTATGTATTTTTCGCTCGAGCCTGCGCTCTATATCGCGCTGCAAAATGACCCAACGCTGTTTGAAAAAGCGTTTCAAAAAAACATCGTGCTTGTAACCAACACCACGCTTTTGGCGAGTATGCGCACGATTTCGTTTATTTGGAAACAGGAAAATCAAAAAAACAACGTGCTTGCCATTGCCAAAGAGAGCGGTTTGCTGTACGACAAATTCACGCTTTTTATCGAAAATATGATTGATGTCGGCAAAACGCTCAACAAAAGCAAGGAAACATACGAAAATGCAATGAAACAACTGACTTCCGACAGGCAAGATTCCATTGTAGGCAGAATGGAAAAAATAAAAAAACTCGGCGCAAATACAACAAAAAATCTTCCGCAAGGACTGATAGATAGAATTGAAGAATAGGTAATAGGTAACAGGTAATAGGTAACAAGTGATTACCTATTACCTGTTACCTATTACCTGTTACCTGTTACCTGTTACCTGTTACCTATTACTTGTTTTCACAAATTTTGTTTTTAGTGAAATTTTGCGTATAAATTTTTTATAAAAAAAATGGAAGTTACAAATAAAAAATATAACTTTGCCCAAAATTTTAACAAATACAGAAATGAAACGCACATATATATTTTTTACTGTTCTAATAGCATTTATATTCAGCACTTTAACGCTGTTTTCTCAAAGCAGCGACTTTCTGCAACAACTCACAAACGGCGAATTTCGAGCAAAAAAATTGTCGAATATTGCGCACTTAAATGATGGCGCGCGTTTTGCCGCTATTTCGGAAGACGGCAAAAAAATTACTGCCTCCTATTATGCCTCAACAAAAACTGACACATTATTTAATATAGAAAAAATCGAAAAATGTCCGATTGACAAAATTTTTGATTTTGAATTTTCACAAAATGAACAGAAAATTCTCGTTCATTCGGCTGTTAAGATGATTTACCGCCGAAGTTTTACCACTGAATATTACATTTATGACGTGAAACGCAGCCGCATTGAGCCGCTTTCGGAAAACGGCGCGCAGCAAATGGCGGCATTTTCGCCAAACGGCAGAATAGTGGCTTTTGCGCGCGATAACAACCTGTTTCTCAAAAAGTTGGACTTCGGCACAGAAACACAAATCACAAAAGACGGCAAAAAAAACGAGATTATCAACGGCACGCCAGATTGGGTTTATGAGGAGGAATTTACCAATATCTGCTACTTTACGTTTTCGCCAGACAGCAAACTGCTTGCGTTTCTCAAATTTGACGAAAAAGAGGTGCAAGAGTTTAGTTTTCAGTGGTTTAACGACACTTATCCGACACTCGAAACATTCAAATACCCAAAAGCAGGCACAGCAAATTCAAGGGTGTCGCTGTGGGTTTATGACGTGGAAAACCGCACCACAACGCAGATGAAAATTGACGGAGACGATTTTTATATTCCGACAATAAAATGGACTGCAACCGCCGATGCTTTGGCTGCGGTAAAACTTTCGCGCAATCAAAAACAGATTGATTTACTGAGTTTTAACCCGCGCTCTGGCATTGCCACGAAACTTTATTCCGAGAGTTCGCAGACCTATTCCGATTACCGAAATCTTGATGCAGTGCAGTTTCTTTCCGACAATTCTTTTGTGATTTTGAGTGAAAAAAGCGGTTTGCGCGAAATTTATTTGCACGAGCCGAACGGTATTGAAAAACAGCGGCTTACAAAAATGGGTGCGGGCTATGAGGTAACTGATTTTTACGGTTATGATGAAACAAATAAAACATTGTATTTTCAAGTTGCAGAGGCGCGCATATTCGAAGGACCGATTTTTTCTGCGGCGATTGACAGATATGTATATTCTGCAAAAAATGGAAAATTTATGTTATTGCAAATTTCAAAATATACAGAAAGAGGCATTTATAAAGCCTCATTTTCAGCAGATTACAAATTTGCAATAATGAGTTTTGAAAACAGCGAAACGCCAAATATTTTTTCTGTTATTAATAATTCAGGCAAAACAATTAGAAAAATTTTTGATAATAATGAATTAAAACAGAAATTTGATAATCTGAATTTGCCGAAAAAAGATTTTTATACATTAAAAAACTCTGAAAATCAAGACCTTAACTATTGGCTTTTGAAACCAAAAAAATTTGATAAAAATAAAAAATACCCGCTTGTAATGGTGCAATATTCGGGACCCGATTCGCAGGAAGTTTTAAATGGCTGGAAGATTGATTGGGAATATTTTTTGGCGGAGAATGGTTTTGTTGTTGCCTGTGTTGATGGGCGCGGAACAGGCGGACACGGGCGCGATTTTCGGACTTGCACCTACGGAAAACTCGGCGTATTGGAGGCACAAGACCAAATTGCAGCAGCAAATTATTTTGCAAAAGAATTTAACTTTGTTGATAAAAATAAAATTGCGATTTGGGGCTGGTCTTACGGCGGTTTTATGACTTTGATGTGTATGACAAGCGAAAATAACCCTTTTGCAGCGGGCATTGCCATTGCGCCCGTAACCGATTGGTCGCTCTACAATACCGCTTACACAGAGCGTTTTATGAACAGACCGCAGGAAAATTTTGCAGGTTATGACGAAAATAATCTTTTGAGCCGCGTCGAAAATCTGACAGGAAATCTGCTCTTAATTCACGGCACAGCAGACGACAACGTGCATACGCAAAACACATATCTTTTTGCCGAAAAACTTGTTGAAAACGGCAAACAGTTTGATATGCAACTATATACGAACAAAAATCACAGCATTCTCGGCGCAAAAACAAGAGCGCATTTATATACTAAATGTGTGGAGTGGCTGAAGTCCAACTTTTCCAAAGTTTAGAACTTTGGAAAAGTTATAGAACTTTAAAAAAGTTAAATAAAAAATATATAACTTTGCAACCGATAAACATAAACACTTATGGCAATAATAGATGTATTAAAATATGATGGAACAAACAATGTTCTGGTATGGAAATGGCGACCGCGAAATGACGGACAACGCCAAGAAGAATTGCGTTTGGGTACGCAGTTGGTTGTAAATCAGTCGCAGCAAGCCATTTTTGTGAAAGGCGGACAAATTGCAGATGTTTTTGATGCAGGAACGCATACGCTTTCTGCGCAAAATTTGCCCATTTTGTCAAGCATTATAGGACTTGCTTTTGGAGGACAAAGTCCGTTTAAAGCAGAAGTGTATTTTTTCAACAAAGCGGTGGCAATGGACACAAAATTTGGTTTGATACCTTTCAATATGATTGAGCCGAGTTTTCGCGTGCCAATACCTGTTACCTCGCGGGGCAGTTTTGCAGTAAAAATTGCTGATACAAAAACATTTCTAAATCAGATAATTGGCACGGTGCGCGATTTTGAAGCCGACACGCTCAAACAGTATTTTCGCGGAGTAATTACCGAAAACGTAAAAACCGCCATTATGCGCATTTCCAAAGAGCAAAAACTCAGACCTTTGGAATTGGAGGCAATCGTTATTGATGTGTCAGATGCAGTAAAAGGCATTATTTCCGAAACGCTTGCAAAATATGGTTTGTATTTAGAACTTTTTAATATTGAGGCAATTTCGATTGTTGATGAAGACGAGCGGGTAAAGAAAGTAGTTGCTGAATATCAACGCATTATGTCGCAAGATGTGGAGGAAAGAATGCGCCTGAAACGCCGCACTGAAAACCTTGATATTTATAAAATTGAACGCTCTTTTGATACTACTGAAAAAGCCGCAGGCAATCTCGGCGGAGGCGATGGAAACGGAATTTTGGGAACAATGGTAGGTTTGGGAATGGTGCAGCCGCTTGGTAATGCAATGGGAAACATTGCAAATAACGTTATGCAGCCACAAAAAAGCAATGATGATGAAGTTTTTTCAAAATTAGAAAAACTTGGCAAACTGAAAGTGGCAGGTTTTATTACTGAAGAAGAATTTGCCGAAAAGAAAAAAGAATTGTTAAGTAGAATTTAAAAATATAGAAATTATGAATTGTCCAAATTGTAAAAGTCCAATCAATGATAATGCTGCTGTTTGCGAGTGGTGTGGTAGTAGCATAAAAATTGAAATTGAAAATTCTTTATCTGAATTAGACAAAGAACTACTTTCAATGGCTGCACAAAAACTTGATGCAGTAAAACTTTACAGAAAAAAAACAGGATTAGGGTTAAAGGAATCTAAAGATTATGTTGATAATCTATTTGCCACACATCTGAATGTTAAAAAAGGTTGTTTATCCGTTTTGTTAATTGTGTTTACCATAAGTACAGTCACAAGTATTATTACTTCACTCATTTTCTAACTCAAAAAAATTATGAATTGCCCAAAATGTAAAAACCCGATAGAAGATAACTCTACAGCTTGCGAGTGGTGTGGATATGGAGAGGATATAGAAAAGAAAAAGGATAGCAAAAATTGTCCTAAATGTAAAAATTCAATAGAAGATAACATCTCTGTTTGCAAATGGTGTGGATATGAGATAAAAAAACCAGAGGAAAAAAACAATGACTGCAATATTGAATTAAAAGAAGCTTTGAAGTGTTTTATGAATTTAAGGATATAAACAAATAAATATTAAATTATGAAGAATCTAATTTTAATAATCGGCTCGCTTTTAATAGTGTTAAATACGTTAATTGGCTTAATAATAACCGATTATGCAGTGTTGAATTTTTTGTTGGCAAATATCAGTATTGCTATTTCCACAGCAATAATCTATTTTGTGGCAATCAGCAAAATAGCAGACGGTTTTAAAATCGGCTTGACGGCATTTTGCTTTTTTGCAGGTATTGCAAGGTGTCTGTGTGTTGCATTTGCGCCATCTGTTTTGAAAGATAACGCGCTGTTGCTTGTTGTTCTTGGGCTGTTGTTTTTTGAAGTTATATGTGTAGCAACAGCAAAGATTTTGTCAAAAAAATAGAATTACGCAAACTTTTTCAACGCAAACTTTTCCAAAGTTTTGAACTTTGGAAAAGTTAAAAAACACGAAAAAAAAATTAAAAAATATGCAACCACTTTGTCCAAATACTTGTTATCATATTTTCAATCACTCTAATGGGTTTGAAAACGTATTTTTAGAGGATAAAAATTTTTGGTATTTTTTGGAAAAATATAACAAATATATTGTTCCGATTGCAGAAACTTATTCGTATTGCTTAATGCCAAATCATTTTCACTTGGTAGTACGCATTCGCAAATGGGAAGTTATTAAGCAACTTATTAACAATAGTAATTCGGAAAATATTGACGATAATAAAATAGAAAAGTTCTTGTCAAAACAATTTGCAAATTTATTTAGCAGTTACACACAAGCATTTAATAAGATTTATAACAGAAAGGGGTCGCTGTTTATTAAAAATTTTAAGCGTCAGATAATTGACAACAAACAGCAATTTATCAATACCATAGTATATACTCATAGAAACCCTATTCATCACGGTTTTTGCGAGAATTACGAAGATTGGAAATATACATCGTACAACGCAATATTAGGTCAGGAAAGTGAGATTGTTGAAACAAAAAAAGTAATTGATACTTTTGGTGATTTGCTGATTTTTATAGAGCAACATCAAAAAGGAATAGAAAAATTTAATCAAACAACAGAATTGGAAATATAAAAACTAACCAACTTTTCCAATAACCAACTTTTCCAAAGTTTAGAACTTTGGAAAAGTTAAAAAAATAAAAACAAAACATTTTTAAATATTAACTAAAAACAAATCTAAAAAAATGGAAAACAAACAAAAAATTTCTTGGTTGCCAATCGTAATGATGATACTGTTGTTCGGTATGATTGGCTTTGTAACTAACATTGCCGCGCCTGCCGGCACTATCTGGATGAGCAAATACGAGGGCTCAAACGCAATAGGAATGTTGGGCAATCTGATGAACTTTTTGGCTTATCTGGTAATGGGTATTCCTGCGGGAATGTTGTTGCAGAAAATCGGCTACAAAAGCACCGCGCTAACCGCTATCATTGTTGGCTTTTGCGGCGTTGGCATTCAGTTTATCTCTGGCAAATTCGGCGGAGATGCTGGTTTGACAATTTATCTTGTCGGCGCATTCGTTGCAGGTTTTTCGATGTGTATGCTCAATACCGTTGTTAATCCGATGTTGAACACTATGGGCGGCGGCGGCAAAAAAGGCAATGCGCTGCTGCAAATCGGCGGCTCGTTTAATTCGCTGCTCGGCACTATCGCGCCTGTTTTTGTCGGCGCGTTGATTGGTCAGGTTACCAAAGACACCGTTTTTTCGGACATCAACCTTGTGCTTTATATCTCAATGGCGATTTTTGCTGTTGTGGGCATTGTTTTGGCTTTGGTAAATATACCTGAGCCAGAATTAGAAAACGAGAGCGGAGTTGTTAAATCACCTTGGAAATTCCGTCATTTCGTACTCGGTGCAGTAGGTATTTTTATCTATGTCGGCGTAGAAGTTGGCATTCCGGGAACGATGAAATTCTTTTTGGAAAATCTCAAAGCGGGCGCATTAAGTCCGTCAGCAGCAGGCACTGTGGCTGCAACTTATTGGTTTTTGATGCTCGTTGGTCGTTTGGCTGGCGCAGGAATTGCAGCAAAAGTAAGCAGCAGAAATCTTTTGGCTTGCGTTGCCTCAATCGCCATACTTTTGGTTGGCGCAGCAATGCTTTCGCCACAAAGCGTATTGGTTTCGATGCCTGTTTTCGCCGATTTTAAATTTGCAATGCAGGTAGTGCCTATCAACGCTCTGCTATTGGTTTTGGTGGGACTTTGCACTTCGGTAATGTGGGGCGGCATTTTCAACCTTGCAGTTGAGGGCTTGGGCGCATCTGTGAAAAAAGCGTCTGGCATATTTATGATGATGGTTGTAGGCGGCGGCATTTTGCCATTGTTGCAAAACGGCATCGTAGATTGGACAAACAACAACTATATGCTTTCGTACATTGTGCCGTTGATTGGACTTGCATATTTGCTTTTCTACGCATTGGTCGGCAGCAAACAGAAAAATTAATGTTGATTGTTGATTTGATTATTTGTTGATTTGTTGATTTGGTTATTTGTAAAATACAAAGAAAAATATAACCAAATCAACAAATAACCAAATAATCAAATCAACAAATAACCAAATAATCAAATTATAAAAAAAAAATACAAATGGAAAACATTTTTGAATTATCAACCGAAGAGTTGAAAAAAATTGGCGACAATCTTCAAGATAAAATTGAGGAAGGTCTAAAAAAAGACAAGCAGGAAATTTTGTGTATTCCAACGCACATTACTCCGAAATCAGAAATTCCAAACGGCAAAGTGCTTGCGCTTGACTGGGGCGGTAACAATTTCCGCGCTGCCATTGTTGAATTTAAAAACGGCAAACCAATAATTTTGGAAAAAGTTTCTACCACAATTAATAAAATTACTACCGTTGGCTGTACGCAAGAAGACCTTTTTGAAAAAATGGCAGAATGTATCAGTCAACTTACACAATTAGACGAGAGCGTTAAAAGCATTGGCTATTGCTTTTCTTACCCCGCAGCAGCACGTCTTAATGGCGATGCTATTCTTCTTAACTGGACAAAAGAAATTGATATTCCCGATATGATTGGAAAACCTGTCGGCGAACCTTTTGTTAAATATTTGAACAGCCACAAGGATATTAAAACAGAATTTACAAACATAAAAGTTATTAATGACACTGTTGCCTGTCTGTTCGGCGGTTTAAGCGTGGCAGGTTTTGATAATTATATCGGCTTAATTGTTGGCACTGGTACAAATATGGCAAGTTTAATGCGCCTCAACCATATTGAAAAACTGAACAGTAAAGAAAATTGGATTGTTCCTGTAAATCTCGAATCTGGCAATTTCAACCCGCCGTATCTTACAATTATTGACGGTTTGGTTGATGCAATGACCAACAACAAAGGCGAACACCGCTTTGAAAAAGCCATTTCTGGCGGTTATCTTGGCGAGATTTTCAAAACAGTATTTCAGCACGATAAAATCAAATACGATTTTGACGGCGAAGACTTGTCGAAAACAATCAAGGGAAATACTTACAACTATTCAGACGAAAAAGTAGAGGTTGCAAAATATATTGCAGACCGTTCCGCAAAATTGGTTGCTGCCTCTGTTGCAGGGCTTGTTCAGGTGCTTGCAGCGCAAGACCCGACAACCAAAAAAGTTTGTTTGGCAGCAGACGGAAGTGTGTTTTGGAAAACGCCTGATTACAAAGATTTAGTTGAGGCAGAACTGAAAATTTTGTTGCCGACAGACGTTACCGTTACCATAATTCCTGCAATGGACGACCCGAATTTAATCGGCTCGGCTATCGCAGCGTTGTCGTAAGAATAGACACAAGATAATAGACACAAGACACAAGAATAGGCAGCACCTAATCTTGTGTCTTGTGTCGCTGGTGCGGACTTGTGTAGAGAAAAGGCATTGCCTTTTCTCTACACAACGAAAACACAATTGCAATCGCGCAAAATATTACATCGCCACCCCCGCAGGCAAAAGATATACGATGTCGCAAGACGAGTTGATGAAATGTGGGTGAGCAGCAAAGTTAATAACTTTATTTTTAAACCCAAAACATTTTTACACAACTACCAAACCGCATTGTCCCGAAGGGACAACACCTTATTAACCGCAGGTTTTAACCTGCGGAACTGCAAATTTTTTGCCAATATTTCTTTCAAAAGTGCGATTCGTTCGTCTTTAATTGCCAGCATTTTCTCGTATGCAGATTTTAGTTCATCGATAAAAGTTTTGTAGTCGTTAATGTGTCGCGCTTTCTTAATTCCGCATTGGGCTACAATTTTACGCTTGTTCCGCAAAATCTCAACATTTCCGCATCTGTTAATGCTTCTTACAACTACGCTGCAACGCTCGAAAACTATACATTAGGACCTATGATTAATGCAACGGCGGGGTTTTTCAAAAAAACGCTAACAACAGGTGCTACTGTTTCGTACAATATCAATTTAAACAATGATGCAAATGTATAGGAATTACGTTTGTTGATTCGACGAAAATTGCTGTTTGCCACAACAAACGCATTTTTAACAATAAGGTTTTCAAAAATTTAGCACAACGAGGCAAAAGCACGATGGGCTGGCTTTAAACTACATCTTGTCGGGAGTCGCAATGCAACACTAACTTTGAACGTTACGAACTCTCCCACTTTGTAAAAGGGGAGATGTCCGAAGGACAGAGGGGTATATAGATATTTCTTAAATCCTTTCCCCAAAAATCTTACTCCCAATTCTTACCATTGTGCTGCCGTTGGCGATGGCGAGCGGAAAATCGTCTGACATTCCGATTGAAAGCGTGTTGAAATTTGGGCTTGCGAAAACAGTTTTTATTTCGTCAAAGAGGGTTTTAATTTGGGAAAATTCATTGTTAATTTGCTTATTATCAGGCGTAAAAGTGGCAATGCCCATTAATCCGCAAATTTCTACAAAAGGGAATTTTTGATAATCTTTATTTTCAAAAAAAGTATGAATTTCGTTGTATGAAAAGCCGTGTTTTTGGTCTTCATTAGCAATATGGACTTCGAGCAAAACAGAAATTTTCTGCTGATTTTTTTCGGCAAAACGATTGATTTCAGAGAGCAATTTTTCGCTTTCTACGCTGTGTATCAGGTGAATAAAGGGCGCAATCTGTTTTATCTTGTTGCTTTGTAGCGGTCCAATAAAATGCCAGAGTATATCTTTTGGCAGAGTTTGATATTTTGTAAGCAATTCCTGCACTCTGCTTTCTCCAAAATCGCGCTCGCCGCAGTTGTAAGCCTCTAAAATATCTTCCGCCGAATGAAACTTTGACACAGACACAAGGCTCACATTTTCAGGCAGTTGCGCTTTTATTTTTTCTATATTTTGTTGAATATTCATTGATTTACGATTTTACCCCACCCCAACCCTCCCCTTTGGGGAGGGAGTGTCCATAATTTCAAATGTTATAATACTTTGCAATATTTCAAATTTTGTATTGCATTGAAATGTCCGTCACACCCTCCCCTTTGGGGAGGGCTGGGGTGGGGTGTACATTATTCATTTTCCGTAGAATCATTATCTAACGGAATAATTCCTGTAACTTTGTTTATTCGGTATATTGTTAAAGTTTGGTTTGACTCAAACCCTAAACCGTTGATAATCATTGTTTTTTTCTGAATTGAAATTGCCGAATCTGAATAAATGCGTTCTTCTAATTGACTCCAATGCAAAAGATTGGTTGAAAACTGCTCGCCCTCAATATTTGTGCATTTGACGCTGTCTTTGAGTACCCAAAGTTGCTTTTTATCGTAATAGGTTGCGTGGTTGCAGTCAATTTGCGCATCAACATTGTAATGTTCATCAAATCTGTCAAAATGCAGCCCATTTGGAAAAAGCCAATACGGCTCGGCAGCCTTATCGAAAACGTACCATTCTTTCGTTGTAATTCTGTACCGAGTAATGCCCGAATCTGAAATTATTGTAGTGATTTCAGTCGCTTTAAGTCGCGGACTTTCGGCTCTGTCAATCACAGAATCGGCAATTTGCGGCTTGTTGTTGGTACAAGAGGCAAATAATGAACAATGAATAATGAATAATAAATAATAAATAATGCGAAAATTCATTTTCTGATTTTTTTTATTAGTTTTTATCTTCTTAACTTCTTAACTCCTTATCTTCTTAACTCCTTATCTTCTAATTAATGTATTACCGGTTTAAAAAACCAATTTTCGTTTAATGTGAGATTTACGCCGAGACGGAAATATTGTTCATTTAGCAATGAATTTGCCATTGAGCCGATTTTTCCGTACTCAAAGTTCAGATTTAGAACGCTTTTGCTGTGGAGGAACGGAAAACCAACGCCAGCCGTAAGCGCAAAATCTTTTGTGCCGAAACCATTTACATTTATGTAGGAATTTGTGTAGTTTCCGCCAATGCGCCAACTCATTCTGTCAATATAGCGGTTGCCGTTTGGTTTGTGAATATACTCTACACCGCCCGAAATTTTCATTCTGTTGTTCAGCGTGTCTTTTCGGCTCATAAATTGCGCGCTTGCAAATTGCTGATACTGAAAATCTGCATTGATAAGCAGTTTATTATCAACAAGATAACTGATGCCGCCGCCATAAACATTAGGCAATTCAAATTTAAAATCGCTTGCGCGGGCAACTGAGGCAACTGTGTCGGCTGTACTTCCGCTGACCAAACTGACAGTAGTAGCCGAACTTGTGCTGTGGAATGGCGATTGGAACTCGTATATCGCGCCTACTACCAACATATCTTTTCCCTGCCGCAGAGGCTGGTGATATTGCAAGCCGAAACGCATATTGAAACTATTTACCCGAAATTCCATATCTTGAAAACTGTCGTAAGTAATATTGCCGTCTGTACTGCTGATTGCAACACTCCTTTTATTGACAACCGAGCCAAACATATAATATCCATTTACGCCGAGCGAAAGCCGTTTAAACAAATCTACCGAAAGACCAAGATACACCTGCGAAATTCCGCCTGAGCCGCTGAAAGTCTGATTGTTGCGGACAATGAGAGAGTCGTTAGTTGGGTGCGGCATTTTTGTAGAGTCTTTTGTTGCAAAATTGTAGCCTGCAAACGAATATGGAATAATTCCCGCACTCATTCCAAGCCATTTTGTAACAGGAAATTGCATCGCAAAAGAGTCAAGATTTCCTGTAACTTTTGATGTCGAAGATATTTTTCCAGACAAACTGTCTTTTAAAGAATAGTTTGAAAACAAACCTGAAACGCCCATTTCAAACAGAAAACTTGTGCTGTCGATGCAACTGTATGATGCGGGGTTTGCAGGGTTTATTGTTGATTTTGAGCGGAAACCCAAAGTTGCGCCGCCCATTGCAGAAGTACGCCCAAAAGAGGCATCAACCAATTTGCCGTAACCAAAGCGCGTGTATGGCGAATTGGTGTTGTTCTGCGCAACAATCCCTATTGGTAAAATGCTGATTATCAGCAAAATGATGATTAATTTATTTCTCATTATATTTTTTTAATTTTTAGTTATACAATCGTTAATCGCTTCGCGTTATACAATAGTTATTCGTTGTTTATGCGGTGTATTACAAATTATAACTATTGTATAACTATTTATCAAAATTTGTCAATATTGAATTTAATCCTTGCAGCACCAAATCAGGCACTAATTTTTCTACATTAATAATATGTTTTTCAAAATAATGCGCATCTCCGCCTGTGATTATTATTGCAAGTTGCGGATAATCTTCTTTCAGCCTGACATAGAGCGAGTTAATTTCACTGACAATTCCCCAAAACGCGCCGCAAAGTACAGCATCAGCGGTATATCTCCCCAAAATATTTTCAGGTATTTGCGGCATTACAGTCGGCAATTTCGCCGTATAATCGTGCATTGCGTTAATTCTCATTAAAAAGCCGGGCGCGATATTTCCGCCGTGAAAAACTCTGTCCGCCGTAATCAAATCCATTGTAACGCACGAGCCTGTATCAACCACGAGCAGATTTTTTTCAGGCAATATTTCCAATGCGCCTATTGCTGCCGCTATTCTGTCCATTCCCAATGTTTTCGGCGTTAAGTAATTGATTTCTAGATTAACAGGCGTTTCGTTTGTCAATTCTACAAAATCAGTTCTACTCTTTAAGAACGAAATAAATTCTCTTTTGTTGTGCGTAACAGATGAAATTATAGAATTTTTTATATCAAATTTCTTAAAAATTTCTCTTAAAAATTCCTTTGTCAGTTCCTCGCAAAACTGCTCAAAAATCAACTTGTCGCTTTCAAATACAGCAAGTTTTGTTCTGCTATTTCCAATATCAACTGCAAGATTTATCATTAAAAAATTTTTGTGCAAAATTAAAATAAATATTCTTAATTTAATAATGTATTTTTCTATTTAATAATTTTTTTGAGGTGCTATAAAAATAAATTTTGGTAATAATTAAAAAAACAGGTGTCATTCCCGCGCAGGCGGGAATCCCAGTTATACATTGCAATAAGGGGATTCCCGCCTGCGCGGGAATGACAAGTTCCTTCATTTTATTTTGTTTATTTAATTGTTTTTCTATTATCTTGATAATTTTTAAAAACTAATAGCATCTCAAAAAAATTATTAACCATTTTTCTGTGTAATCTGTGGACAATAATATTCTAAAATCCAAAACCGTCTATCACAATTTTTTCAACTTTTCCCTCCTGTTGAACTTTTGCCTCTTCGTGTTTTTCGTTGCCTTCAATAAAAATTGCGCGTTCAGGGCGGACAGGACAGATAAATTCGCAACCGCCGCAGCCGATACAAAGGTCGGTGTTGATTGTCGGAATTGTCAAACCGTCTTTGTACGGCATCATTTTGACTGCCTGCGTAGGACAATGCTCCGAACACGCGCCGCAGTTATGTTCTTGCTGCACCACAACGCAAATGTCGCGGTTGAACTGCACTTTGCCCATTTGAGTTGCCTTTTTTTGCTCTTTTGTCAATGGCAAAAGCGCGCCGTTTGGGCATACGCTCGAACATTCGGTGCAACTGTAATTGCAAAATCCGTCATCAAATTTCATTGTCGGCATCATCATTCCAGCAAGTCCGTACTCCGCAAATGCAGGCTTCAGCACTTTTGACGGACATCGGCTAATGCAGAGGTGGCAAGCGGTGCATTTTTTCAACAAATGCTCGTGCGATTGCGAGCCGGGCGGCGAAAGCGGAGTTTTGCGCGTGCGGATTTTTTGTCCGCCTTTTAAAATAATTTCTTTGCCCTGCGCCAATAATGTCGGCAGCGAAAGTGCTGTAAATAAGCCTGTTGCAATAAATTTTCGTTTATCGGCATCAACTTTTTCTTTAACTTCAATAACTTCTCTAACTTCTTTAACTCCTCTAACTTCTTTAACTTCTTTCTTCTTTACACTAAAACCAAGCGCATTTTTTTTACAACTTCCAAGACAATCAAAGCAATCAACGCAACGGCTGTAATCAATTTTATGCTCTTTGGAATTGATGCAGGCGGCTTTGCATTTGGCGGCGCACAGTCCGCACGAGTTGCATTTTTCGGTGTCAATTCTGATTTTGAAAAGCGAAAATTTACTTGCGAAACCGAGAATTGTCCCTGTCGGGCAAAGCGTATTACAAAACGTTCTGCCGTTGCGGAATGCGAAAAAGCCTATTCCAAAAAACGTGATAATCGCAACTAAAAACGATGTCAAATTGAAGAAAATTTCAGATTTGTAAAAAGTATAATCGCCAAAACTCGTGAAAATTGCCTCTAAAATATTGTTGCCAAACTGATAAATAGGGCGAAAAATATGCGTTGCCATTCTGCCGAATGCGCTGTACGGCTCTAACAGACTAACTGGATTAAAATACCCTGAAAACCCAATCGTTATTGCCGACAAAATTAAAACTGCCAAAACACTCCATCGCAAAACAGTTTTTGGTTTTGAATAGGAATATTTTTTCTTTTTTCCACCGATTTTTTTAGAAAACCACGCCGCAATATCCTGAAAAACACCCATTGGACAAATTACCGAGCAATAAATTCTACCGAACAAAAGCGTCAGCAAAATTATTGCCGCAGCAATTAAAATGCCTGCAAGCGCACCGTTCAAAACGGCGGGAATAAATTGAATATGCGCCAAAACGTGCCATTTGCTCGAAAGGCTGTTAGTGAAATCAACGAAAAAGAACGTCAGCAGCGAAAACATAATAACAGCCAACGTTACACGCAAAATTTTCAGTAAATTGATAGATTTTTTCATTTCGTTGTAAAAATTTTTAGTGCAGCAAAATTACAAAAATTTTAATGAATATTTTTTAGTGATTAATGATTATTTTTTATTTTTTAATAATTTTGCAAATTAGAATATTTATCATTAAAAATTAACCGTTATTTTTATGTAATTTTGCACCTCATAAGTAGCAATTAAAAATTAATGTTATATTTTCTTTGCGCCTTTGCGTTAATATTTTTTAAACGATAAGGCACAAAGACGCTAAATATCACAATAATAATCTTATTGTATTTATTAATCATTAATCATTAAAAAATAATCATTGTTAAATGGTTGATACTCACTCACATATCTATTCAGAAGAGTTTGATGACGATAGGAATTTCGTTGTGGAAAATGCTCAAAAAGTCGGTGTTCAAAAAGTAATTTTGGCAAATGTCGATAGCCTTTCAATGCCGCGTTTGCAGCAAACCTTAACCGAATTTCCAAATTTCTGTGTCTCTGCAATGGGCTTGCACCCAACAAGCGTAAAAGAAAACTATATCGCTGAATTACAGACAGTTAAAGAAAATCTGTATAACCAAAACCACGTTGCCGTTGGCGAAATCGGGCTTGATTTGTATTGGGACGACACTTTTAAAAATGAGCAAATTCTCGCTTTCGAGCAGCAAATCGCGTGGGCATTGGAACTCAATTTGCCTGTGATAATCCATAATAGAAAAGCCTTTGCGGAGGTTTTTGCCTCGCTGCACAAATTCAGAAAAAATATGCCGAAGGGCGTTTTTCACTGCTTTTCTGGCGGAATAGAGGAAGCAAAAAAGGCTGTTGAACTCGGTTTTTTGCTTGGCATCGGCGGCGTGGTTACCTACAAAAACAGCAATCTCGGTGAAATTATCGCGCAAATCAGCGTTGAAAATCTTTTGCTCGAAACAGACGCGCCGTATCTTGCGCCCGTTCCCTTTCGCGGAAAGCGCAACGAGCCGAAATATCTTGTAGAAGTTTTGCAAAAACTTTCATCTGTTTTTGCTGTTTCAGACGAAAAAATTGATGTAATCACCACCGAAAATGCCTGCAAACTTTTTAAAATTTCGCTCTAAAATGCACATTTTCAGCGAATTGTAAATTGTAAATTGTAAATTGCAAATTATTAGAAAAAAATTGTACCTTTGCACCGCATTTGGAGAGGTGCTCGAGTGGTTTATGAGGCACGCTTGGAAAGCGTGTGAACTTCAAAAGGGTTCCGGGGGTTCGAATCCCTTCCTCTCCGCAAAATTAAATCTTTAGCACGCAGACAACGCGGATTTAATAGATAAACGCAGATAATTAAAGCATTGATTATCTGCGTTTTATCTGATTTATTGTTAATAAAAATCTGCGTAAATCTGTCTAATCTGTGTCATCTGCGTGCTATATTACCGTAACCGTAAATGTTCGTTCAAATATGTGCTGAGTAGTGCCGAAATCTCCTAAAACACGGTAGCGGACAGTATATTTAGCACCGTTATTGTGAAACAAAAAAGCCGCTTTTGGCGGCTTTCGATTTTAACTTAAAAAAATATAATCAAATGAAAAATTTTATTTTTAGTGCAATCACTGCATTCTGATTTTTTGTACCACAGGCTTATTATCGCCAATTTTTATGCGGACAACCAAAATAGTTTTCGGCAAATTGTCAATTCTAAACTCTGTATTATTGACTTCTGACTGGTAAAGCAAGCCTCCAATCGGCGAATAAATTTCAACTTTGGAAATAATTTCGTCAGATTTGACAGTCAAAATGCCGTTAATTGAAATAATCTGCACAGGAATTTCTTTTTCTACAACCGAAAAAGAATTCCCTGATTTCGCTGTCTCTGTTTGCATAACTTGCTGTGCAACAGCATTATACGTCATTGCAAACACAAACATTAATATTAAAAACAGTCTCGATTTCATATTTTTACACAAATTATGCCGCAAAATTACAAATTATTTTTTTTAAAAACAAACTTTTTTACAAAAAAAAAATCTAAAATCTAAAATTTAACAAAATTTAAAATTTTTCTAAATGAAACTATTTAAGTTTTAGTGAAACCTGCTCATCACGTCATTGCGGGCTTGACCCGCAATCTAAAAGTTTAGAATAATAAAAAAGATTGCGGGTCAAGCCCGCAATGACGTAACAGACAAATTTTTTCCAATAAATTGTTTGAATATTTTTTTATCTGGATTGCTTCGGAAATACCTCGCAATGACGACAAACGTTGTCCGTCATTGCGAGCGAAGCGAAGCAATCCAGAAATATTACATTAAAATATTTACATTACTTAGTTTCTAATTAACAGGCAAATACACCGCTTTTTTCGTCAAAAAATATTCTTCCGAAAAAAAATCGCTTATATTATATAATGTGGCGATGTTTTTAAAATTCTGTATTTCGTGCTGCAATTCGCCGCCTTTGAGGCAAATAATGCCGTTTGGCAAAGCGTTTTTCTGCTCTTTGGCAATGTTTTTGCGGACAACTTTCACCAAATCTGCCAATGGCATAACGGCGCGCGACACCGCAAAATCAAACTTTTCGCGCACATTTTCCATTCTGTCATTGGCAAATGTGCAGTTTTGCAAGCCGAGCGCAGATGCAATTTCTGCCGCAACTTTTATCTTTTTGCCGACAGAATCAACCAAATGAAAACTGCTTTCGGGGAACAAAACCGCGAGCGGAATTGCAGGAAAGCCGCCGCCTGTGCCGACATCAACAATTTTCGTCATCGGCTTGAATTTCAGTATTTTAGCAATCGCCAAGGAATGCAAAACGTGGTGAATATACAGATTTTCAATATCTTTGCGTGAAATCACGTTGATTTTTGCATTCCAATCGGAATACAAATCGTAGAGCGCGGCAAAATTAGCCTTTTGCTTTTCCGTCAAGTCAGGGAAATACTTTAAAATGATGTCCATTTAATTTTAAATTGTAAATTTTAAATTCTAAATTGTAAATTGTAAATTGTAAAGGGAACTTCTAATAATTGACAAAAAATCAAAAGCAAGTGTCATTGCGGGCTTGACCCGCAATCGCTCGCAACTGTTTTTCAATCGATTGCGGGTCAAGCCCGCAATGACACGATATGTTCTTTTTATGTCGCATATTGAAAAGTTTA
>JAISKN010000245.1 GCA_031260925.1 Prevotellaceae bacterium
CACTGCAAAAGATTGCCGTAAGTGGTAATTTCTATTCGATTGCTGAAAATCTCAAAAATCGGCGTGTTGCCCTGCGAATAATCGTTGTGGGCAAAGGCATTTACAACTGCCTCGCGCAAGGCATTTTGATTGATAAGTTGCTGTTCAACACGCTGTTGCAATCCCATTTTTCGTGCAAAAGTTATATTTTCGGTGTCCAAACGGCTCAATACCTTTTCTATTACGGTTATTAGGCAGCGAAAACCGTATTCTTCTTTTTGACAAAGGTCGATTTTGTCTGTACCAAACCATTTTGCCAAACGAAACGAAAAATTGTTTTCATCTGAAAAAATGGCTGCTACTTGGTTATATTTGCCGTCTGGCGTGTAAAAATCAAGCGTTTTGGCAAATTTTTCGGACAACGGTTTTTGCTTGCCGTTGTAGTAAATTTGCAGTTGCGTAAAATTCAAATCTTGGTTGCGGGCGGGCAGATTAGCAAGCGACACAGGGTAGCGAATGTTGAGCAAATTGTCAATCATCTCCTCGCTCATTGGTTGCGCCGCCGCTCCGACACGAATAAAACAACCCGCCTCCGAACGCCCTTTTTGCTTTATGTAGTACGGTTTTTCCACGCCCGAAGCGAAAGTAGTAACAACAATCGTCTTATCGTTATGGTTTTCGAGTTTAATTTCAAACAGCCCCAAAATAGATGGACGGACATTATTTACCAAACGGTCTTTGATTTTCAGTTGCACAGCATCGGGATTATCCACGCCGACAACCGCGCCGTTGTCCTGCACGCCGATAATCAGTTCGCCACCCGAAGCATTGAGAAACGCCACCGCCTCTTTTTCCAAATTGTCGGGCAGTTGCTCTTTGAGTTCAAGCCGTTGGCTTTCCTGAAAATTCCGTATTTTGTTGTATATGGTCATATAGTTTTTTTAGTATGCTGCTAAAACAGATTTTGCAATCCGTAGGTTTGCACCGCTCGGTAGAAAAATGAGTAATCACACAAGCGGGCATTCCGTAGGAATGCAACCTTAATTATTCAATAATAGTGCATTTGTTAAATCTATTTCTTTAAATTCATACTCAATATATCTTTCAAAATTAACTTCTTTACACTTACTGAAAAAATCTTTGAACTCTTTTAAATTTGGAACTTTTTGTTCGTCAAATTCTAAAAGAAATTTCTCAAAATTTTCCCAACTTTCCCAAACATTGAATACTACATTTGTAATGGAATAACATATTTTCTTACTTTTAATATCGTGCATATCGTTAATATTAACTCTTTTTGTGATGATATTTTTTAAAAAATTATCAATCAATCTTTTTGCACAATTTTTGAATATATTTTTAGCATCTTGTAAAGGTGCTATTTCTTGTGCTGAGCGACGACTATTGCCACTATCAACCCATTCGGTATAACCACAATAATGATATAACCAAAAGAAATACTTATCTATGCTTGCTATGCTTTCAGCATATTGTTGAAAATAATACAATTTTTGCTCTATTAGTTCCTCTTTTGATAATTCAAACCCCCAAGAGAAAGCACTTTCTTTGAAACTGTTATTGATAAAATCAGATACAAACAAGTAAGGCGGTTTTTGTTTCTGAAACAATTCTTTAATAAATGAATGAAATTCTTCTTGCGTATAAAACCCTTCAACTTTGTCGTTATAAGATAATTTGGACATTAAACTATCATAATCAAAACCTAAAACTCTGCCATCAGAAGTAGGAATAGAAGCATAGAAAAATATAGAGTTGATTATTTTCTCATAATCTTCTTTGTTTTGAAAAAATTCTATGCGTTCCAAACGATTATCCACTTCTTGATATAAACCGTTATGTGACCATTCATTAATTTTGTCTTGAAATTCTTTTTCTGATTTTTGACGATATTTTGAAAATTCAATTTCCGACAAATTAGAATTCAATAAATTGTAATGAAAATATCTATCTATGGCAATAGAATTTGTTATTGATAGCAGACTATAATTTGGAGTATGATAAATATTGGATTTATACACAGAAAAAATATTAGTAACGTATCTTAAAACATCGCTAATTTGATTTTTTTGTATACCAACATCTATATAATGAGTTTCTAAATACTCTTCAAGTATGGTTTTATCTAAAATTTTATCCTTATCGTTGTTTTCCCTTAAATTTTTGAGACACAAGTAAGAAATTTTATCATTAGTGTATTTTTTTGCGCTTTCTAAAAAGTCACTATAATCTTTTGATAATAAATTATATACGCCTAAATATTTAATTCTCAACAATTCAAGGTTTAGCAAGTCCAACAAATCAATTTCGCCTTTCAGCAATTCATAAGAAAGCAGAAATGAATTGACAAAGCGGTTAATATCTCTGATATTAGCAATTAAAGAATAATTAAATCTTTTTTCATAGTGGCGACCTTTCAATAATTGCTCTAATTCTTGTTTGTCCATATCTGTTAAGAATGGCAAAATAACCTTTTTTAAATGTTGAGCAATAATATAATTTTCAAATTTCGGCAATATAATTTCTAATTGGAAAATCTTTTCAAGATAAAAATTTGAATGATAACCATTTATTTGTTCCAATGCTGAAATTAAATAATTTTTATCATAAGCCACAACAAAAACTGTATTTGCAAAATTTGCGCTGTTTCGTACTAAGCGCAAAACTTCTACAAGTTCCTTTTCATATAATCTATCTAAATCGTCAATAAAAACAATAATTTGCTTGCCTGAATTTTGAATTTTACAGTTAATTGCATCAAATTTTTCTTTTAAAGTATTAGAATGTTTTGTTTTGAAAAAGTTAATAAAATTTTTAGTAGTTCCGCCACTAAACGTATTTAAAATTTCTGCATATTCTATTAAATCGTTTGAAAGTTCTCGGTTATAAGGTTTTAATTTTCTGCTTAATTCGTCAAAAAAAGAGGCAATTATTCCATTCTCATCATTATTTAGCCAAGGATTAAATTTTACAATAATTCTATTGCCATCATCACCTAAATTTTCTTCAATTAAATTTAAAAACGAAGTTTTTCCGTGTCCCCATTCTGAACAAATGCCAATTGCAAATGCAGCGTTAAAGTTGGCTGTATTTTTAATTTTATCAACTAATTTTTCTGCAACTTCATTACGTTTTAATTTGTCATCTGTAATTTTTTGAATTGGGTTATCAAATAAAAATCCTTTTTCTACTGTATAATCATATTTTTTTGATTTATGGCAAAAATAAGTGAGAATATTTGACAAACAAAATATTAAAATTAAATCAACGTATTTTATTGTTTTACAAAAATACATTGGAGTAAAAGTCCAAATATTATTGCTAATACGATAATAACCAACAATGATAAATAGTAAAATTGATACAATAAAAATTTGGTTTGAGATTGAACTATTTATTTTTTTTGATTTGATAAATGAATATATAATTGAAACAAAAATAAAAATACCAAAAATATCAACATACCAAGATGATTGCAAATAGCATAAAAAAGTATCAACAAACAAAGAAGTAATAATCTTTTCAAAAAACGAATGAAAAGCAACATAAAGCACAAATAAAACGAAAATCAATTTGTTGCCTTTCATAAATTGCTCTATTTGGTTTGTTTTTTTCTTCATATTATTGGTTTTTGGTTGCAAACCTACGGCTTGCAAATTCAAGGTTATTCATATTTTCTACCAAGCGAATCATTCCTAACGGAATGAAAACACAAATTTCAATAGAATTTTTATTTTTTTTACAAAAGTACAAAATATTTTCAGAATACCTAAACCCTCATTCAAATATTTTTCTAAAATGCTTATAACTAATATATTATCACAAATTTTGCATATTATCATATATTACTGATAATGTGCAAAGTTTTAAAAGTTTGTAATTCACTCACTCCAACACCCCGCAATATACTTGTCCGAAAAGCCCATTTTTTTGGCATCGCGCAGCACTTCGATATTCATTGGGTTGGCTTTTACGACTGCCTCGAACTCTACTATGTTTTTGATTTTTTCGAGGAAAAACATATCAATTTTGGTGGCGTTGTATATCATTCCCAAGTCGATTTTGTTGCGTATTAACTGCGCAATGGCGAAAAGGCGGTCATCGGTGGCTTGACGTATGTAGTTGATTAAGAAGTCGTTATCTTTGTCGTCAAATTTGCTGAGGTAGATATGGCACACGCCGATTTCGAGCGAGCGCACGGCTTTTAGCAGGCTCTCTTCCATCGTTCTGCCGATTGACATTACCTCGCCTGTGGCTTTCATCTGCGTGCCGAGCGTGTTCGATGCCTCCGAAAATTTGTCAAACGGAAAACGCGCAATTTTCGTTACCACATAATCCAACGCAGGCTCGAAACTTGCAGGCGTGTTCGCGATTTGGATTTCGTCAAGGGTCAGCCCGACAGCGATTTTGGCACTGACGCGGGCAATCGGGTAGCCGCTCGCTTTCGAGGCGAGGGCAGAACTGCGGCTGACACGCGGATTTACCTCAATCAGATAGTAGTTGAACGAGAGCGGGTCGAGCGCGAATTGCACGTTGCAGCCGCCCTCGATTTTGAGTGCGCGAATGATTTTCAGCGCAGAGTCGCGCAAGAGTTGATACTCTTTGTTGGTCAGCGTTTGGCTCGGACACACCACCATACTGTCGCCTGTATGAACGCCCACAGGGTCGATATTTTCCATATTGCAAATGGTGATAGCGGTGTCGTTTTTATCTCTAATCACCTCATATTCAATCTCTTTGAAACCTTTTATCGACTTTTCGACCAAAACCTGATGCGTGGGCGAAAGCGTGAGCGCGTTACGCATAATTTCGCGAAATTCCGCCTCGTCATCGGCAAAACCGCCGCCCGTTCCGCCGAGCGTAAAGGCAGGGCGCAGCACCACAGGATAACCGATTTTCTCCGCCGCATCAACGCCTTCCTGCATCGTGTTGGCAATGACAGAGGGCAAAACAGGCTCGCCCAAACCCTCGCACAGTTTTTTGAACAGTTCGCGGTCTTCCGCCTGCTCGATGCTGTGAAACGTTGTGCCGAGAATTTCCACATCGCACTCTTCGAGAATGCCTTTTTTGGCGAGTTGCACCGCGAGGTTAAGTCCTGTTTGTCCGCCAAGCCCCGGCACAATGGCATCGGGTCGCTCGTAGCGGATAATTTTCGCCACATATTCCAACGTGAGCGGCTCCATATAAACTTTGTCGGCAATGTCGGTGTCGGTCATAATGGTGGCGGGGTTTGAGTTTGCGAGTATCACCTCGTAGCCCTCCTCTTTGAGCGCGAGGCACGCCTGCGTTCCTGCATAGTCAAATTCGGCTGCCTGCCCAATCACAATCGGTCCCGAGCCGATTACCATTACTTTTTTTAGGTCTGTACGTTTCATTTTATTTTTTAGATTAATTACAACCGTATTTCTTTTTATTATTTTGTTTATGTTCTTCTAATAATTTTTCTATCATTTTTTTTCTAAATTCAATATTGCCTTTTCCTATATTAATAACATTTTTATCTTGATACAATTCATATGCTTTTTCATTCGATTCATTTGCAAGATTTAATTTTTCTATACCATTGAATTTAAGATAATCGCATAGAAAAAAATATGCACAATTTTTAAAACATTTTATTGAAATATAAGGGTTTTTTCTGTAAAAACTTTCATCAAAACTTTGCAAAAGTTGATAAAGTTTCGTGTAATTATCTCGAGCATTATTCCAATTAATTGTGTCAAAAAGTTGAGTACATCTTATGCAGTCTTCGTAATTTCCACCAATAACATCTTTGGTAATGGTATCTATTATTGTTTCGTTTATATTATTGTTTTCTAATTTTAATATTAAAGTACCACAATCAAGTTTGTCTGTTGATATAACTTTTCGGGTTGCTAATTTTTCATATGCTAATGCTATATTATTATAACAATCACATCGTTTATCTTTATCTAAAAAATTATTATTAGCAAGTTTACTAAACATATCCATTGCTATTTGGTGTGTATAAATAGAATTAATGGTTACTAAATCGCCAAGTAGTTGGTCTGCTTTAAAATAATCATTTTCAGCTTTCTCTGTTTTATAATCTATTATACACGAAGCAACATAAATTAAAAATGTTAAATATACAAAGTTATGCAATATACGTCTTGTTATTCTTGATTTGGTACTATTTTGTACTTTCCCCTTATGTTGTTGTTTTGCCCATACCAATGAAAATATTGTGTAACCTGCGCAAATTAATAATACAACAGCATTAATAAGAACAAAAACATATTTCCATATATTTGATGGAAATATTGGATTCCATAGCGTGAGATATAAAAGTATCCCAATAAAACAAACAATGATAATTCTTACAATATTTTTGAATGTAAAAATTTTTTTGCAAACATTTTTTAGTTTACTAAAAGATAATTTTCTTGTTTTCATATTTTTTTAAATTTAGATTTTTGTTGTTTTTTAATTAATGGTTAAAATTTTTCAAATTGGCTATTTAAACCTGATTTTTACCTGATTTTTTTTTACAAAACAACCTCAGTAAGGCAATTTCTCCCTAAATCAACCTGATTACCTAATTTTTTGCCTAATTTAATCAGGTAATCAGGTACTGTGTGTGTTATTTTGTTGTTACTTAGGTTGTTTTGTTTGTTTATCAGGTAAAAATCAGGTTTGTTTTTTGCATATTTTTTAACTTGCAAAAGTTGAGTTAATCAATTAATTTTACAAAAAATCATTCTGCCAGCCACACCGAAAAAAATCTGTCATATACAAAATATGCGCCGTCTTCATCTTTGATAATCAGCGTTTTGTCAAGCAGTGATTTTAACGCTAATTTTACGCTGCTTGTTGCCGTAAGTCCGTATTTTTGCATAAAAGCCGCCTCGTAAGGCATTATTACTTTCGTCTCTTTTGCAATCGCCCGCAAAAGCCGCAATTGCCCTTTGGTAATCATTTCGCAATAGGTTTTATATGTAACGTTTTCTTCTTCGTTTATTTCCTGCAAAATATTTTCAACGTCATTTTCGGAGTATGCCGTTTTGTTTAACTCAAACAGTTGATTTAGAATAAGTTGCACATACCAAGTATGTCCCATCATTTTATTGTAAATATAATCAAAAACGTTGTCAGTCAGCGTTTTGCCGCTTTTTGCAAACAGATTTTCGGCAAAAGAGCGATAAGAGTCAATCGGAATTGCCTTTAAGCCGATTTTTTGCGTACTCTGATAAAATGGGCGATTGACAGACGAAAACATTGCGTCCATAAGGTGCTTTTTGCTGCCTGCAAAAATAAATTTCACATTGGGCAAAAACTGCAAATATGAGCGCAGCAACGCCTCAACGCCTTTTTCGGGGTATTCTGTAATCTGCTGAAATTCGTCAATAGCAATGTAAATACGCTTGCCCGATTCTTTGAGATATGTAAAAATTTCCTGCAAGCCGATTTCCGCTTCTTCTGGCTTCAAATCGAACGCAAAAGTCGGCTCGCCGCTGATTGCATCAAATTTAAGTGCAACGCGCAACGATTTGAAAATCTGTGATATATTTCTCAAAATGCTTTCAGAAAAATTGTCCAACTTGCCCACAACTGTTTTGCCTAACAGATTTACAAATTCGCTTAAATTCTGCGTGGCAAAAATATCAAGGTAAAAGCAGCGTACATCGCTGTTTGTGCTTGCGATTTGGTAAAAAACGTGATGTATCAAGCCCGTTTTTCCCATACGGCGCGGACTTATAAGCGAAATATTGCGGTCGTTGTGCAGGGCGGAAACAATTTTTGCCGTCTCTTTTTCGCGGTCGCAAAAGTATTGCGGTTCAACGTAGCCCGCAACTAAAAAAGGGTTATTTGTATTGATTTCTATTTTCGACATAATATACAAAACATAAAATATGAAACATAAAATATGAAGTGCAAAATTAATATTAATTTTTGGAATAAAAAAATAACATATTTTTTTTATATTTTAGACAAAATTACATACTGCAACTAATATAATAAACTATATTTGTTTTTTTATTAAATCTAAATTTAAAATATTAATATAAAAAACCAAATAGCCATAACGGAATTTTGTTGTTATAACCATATTCTACATTGTCCAAAACAAGATAAGCATTGCTTTGCCCCATAATTTGCTCGTGTCCTTTGTTCTTTCCGCCTACCTCAAACAGATATTTGTCGTTTATCTTAAAATCGCCTTGCAATGCTGATGTTACGGTTGAAACCGCTTGCAGTTGATTAAAAAAAAACGTTTCTCTGATATTTCCGATGTCAGTTTTGTCGCCTGCAAGGGCAAAATTGATATTTGTGTTGTTCAAATAGATTTTTTCGGGTTTTGCAAGCGTTCTCATTCCGCTCACATCTTGCCTTAAAAGCGAAATCAGTTGCGCCTTTTCGAGAATATTTAAAAAGTTTAACAAATAATTTCTATTTACGCCAATCAACGCTGCAAGTTCAGCAATATTCGGCGTAAAAGGCACTTTGTCCGCAATCACAAGCAGCAATTTTTTGATTTTTTGAATGGAAAACGGCTCTATCGCCTCCACCGCAGGCAAATCAACCTCTAAAACTGCATTAACAGTATTTAATAGTTGCGTATGATAATGCTTTTTTTCTATCTTATAATATGGGTAAAAACCCGATTCTAAATAAGTTTTGAAAATTGGAATCGCCTTTATTTTTTCATTCACTTCGCCTGCCAGTTCGATATGATTTTCAAATATTTTTTCAAGCGGAAAAGCAGGAAATTCAACCTGTTTATCGTACAGAATAAACTCTCTAAACGACATTCCGTGCAAAACATAATGTACTGCCCGCCTGCTTAAATCGGCATTTCCTCTGTAAATTTCGAGCATTGACGACCCTGTAAAAACAATTTTCAGTTGCGGAAAAAAATCGTAAAGATTTTTTATTTCCGTTGCCCAAGTTTTGTATTTATGCACCTCGTCAATCAATAAAACTTCGCCGCCGTTCCGTACAAACTCCTCGCCCAAGTCGAACAGCGAATTATTTGCAAACCAAATATGGTCTAACGTTACATAAAGTGCTTTGTTCCGCATATTTGCGAACTGCAATTTGGCATATTGCAGCAAAATCGTAGTTTTACCTGTGCCTCTTGCACCTGTAATACCTATCAATCTGCTTTCCCAATCAATTTGAGAGTACAAATACCTGACAAAATTGGTACTTGTTTGAGCAATCCTTTGAAAATATAAATTAAATAATCTATCCATAATTTTTTTTCTGCAAAGGTACGAAAAATGTTTTATATAAAAAACAATTTTCTTTAAAAATGTACTTTGTAAAAAACATTTTACTATTAAAAGTGTTTTTTATAAAAAACACTTTTGGTCATAATAATTTATTTTTCTCCAATCACAAATTAAATTCAATCATATAAAAAAATAACCACTAATAAAAAAATCAGCGGTTATACAAATTAAAAAGATATTTATAAAAGTCTATAAAATTGTTCGGAAACTCCGAACTGTTTTGCGATTTTATGATTGAATTTAACGTCATAACTTATTCTTTTTTTTCGCTGCAAAGATAATGATTTTTTTTGATTAATTTTGCACAAAAATTATCTAATTGTCTGAACTGTGATTTTAATATGATTAAAATGATTTTTTTGATTTTTCTTAATCATATTAATCAAAAAAATCATTCTTAAAATCAAAGTTCAGACAAAATCGTAAATCAAAAATCGTAAATTAATTTTATGTTACAACAAGGAACAAAAGCCCCAAATTTCACGGGCATCAATCAGAAGGGCGAAACTGTGTCGCTATCGGACTTTTTGGGCAAAAAGGTGATACTCTATTTTTACCCGAAAGACAACACGTCGGGCTGTACGGCGGAGGCTTGCAGCCTGCGTGACGGCAACGATTTTTTCCTCGCCAAAGGTTTTGTAGTGATTGGTGTCAGTGCCGATTCAGAGAGTTCGCATCTTGGTTTCAGCCAAAAGCACAACCTGCCGTTCAATCTCATTGCCGACACCGACAGGCAAATCATCAATGCCTACGGCGTGTGGGGCGAAAAGAAAAACTACGGCAAAACATACTTCGGACTGCTGCGCACCACCTACATTATCTCCGAAGATGGCATTATTGAACACGTTTTCCCGCGTGTCGATACTAAAAATCATTCGGAGCAGATTTTGAAAGCATTGAAAATTGTCTGACCCAAGATTTTAATAAGATTTAAAAATTTATCAAGATTTTTTAACATATTGTTATATTTCAAATATTTTCGTACTTTTGCACTTTCAAAAAACAAAAAATAAGGCTTATGAAATAAACAAAAAAGTGTGTAAATCACACAAAATTAGACATATAAAATAGCGTTTGGCTATTATTCTGATTGTCCAAAGTTCCACAACTTGCTCATTAAAGAGCAGACAATCGCTTAAGAATAAGTTAGTAAATGCTCGCGTGTGGCGTGGGCTTAACTTATCGGGCGATTAATTAGGTCGTGGAACACCTTGGACAACAGATGAGGAAAGTTTCACGTTTTTTTATTGTATATTTTGATAAAAATTTGACGACGGCTCGACCGCCACTATTATATAAAACAGAATCGTAACTGTTCCCATAAAAAATTGCGAAGTGAAAACTGCAACAACACTCAAAAAAATATGCAGCGAGAGCAGAAACTCGTAAAAACGGGCAAGACACTCGCGAAGCCAATCAGAGCGAGAAAAATAAATTAACAATTTTGCGTACCAGATGCACAAAAAAGTCCCAAGGGTATGGGCGAATTGTAATGAAGAATTTATTTGCAACAGTGGTTTTTGCAACCGCGCTGTTTGTTGCCCAAAATGCAAACGGACAAATGCTTTATGCACAAACAGAACAAACTTACACTGAATTATTCAATTCAGATGTATCGTCAGGCTGTAGTTATGATGTTTATAATCAAACTTCTAACAACAAAATTACAGGAGAAATTTTGTATTATAACACTTGTGGAACAACAAAAGTTGCCGTAGCGTATAAAGTTTATGATTCCAATTGGAATTATCAATATACTACAGCAGGTTATTCAACACTCAGTTATACCAAAGATTCAAAGCGTATTTCTCTGTCTTATAGAGAAAATGGAAGTAAATTACAATTAATTGATTGGCTCGATTGTGAAGAAGGCGATTGTTACCAATTCATTAAACGTTACAAAAATTAGCGTATGAAAAAGTTTATTTCAATTTTAACAATAATCTTGTTCGTTTCATTTGTAAACGCACAAGATTGCAATAACGAGAGCGTAACTCGTTTTATGGCGAGAGGCAAAACTGCAATAAAAGTAGCCGAAAAGCCCGAAGATTACAAACTTGCAGCCAACGAGTTTAAGAAAGCCCTTGAATATGCGCCAAAATGCGCTGATATTTATTATCAGTTAGGTTTGTGCTACGAACAAATGGGCAAATTAGACCCAGGAAATTATCAAGAGGCGATTTCATATTTCAATAATTATCTTGCCTACAAACCCACAGCCGCCAACAAAAACGAAATTCAGGAAAAAATCTACGAAATTGAATTTTTGGCTGAAAAAGCAGGCGGAGTGAGTTTGAAAAGTTTAGTGGGAAAGTGGAAATTTTATTGGGGAAGTGGAAACGATGACGATTTCTTTGATATTGAAATTTATGAAAATGAAGGTAATCTTTATGCTCAAGATATTTGTGATTTGAGAAAAGCTATAACCTATTCTGTAAATAAGGATAATAGCGTTAACGACAATGGCGGATATAAAGAATTCAAAAATGAAAAGTGCAACAATATAATTAAATATGAAAATGGCATTATTTCTTTTAAAACGGAGCCTTTTATTGGTTTTTTTTCGTATCATCCCAAAGAAGGTAATCTATCGAGATTTAACGAACATTCTACACAATACTGGAATTTGGAATATATCTTAAAATTTGAAAATGGTAAGCTTGTTGGAGAAAGAGTACGTTCAAAATATGTAAAAAAACGTTATTATAATAGTGAATGGGAAACTGTTACCGACTGCAACGGCGATTGTGGTGAAAATAAAGTCTATTTTGTAAAACAATAAAAAACAAAATGATGTAATGATGTTTTGTTGTGTGTGTAACTTCTTGCTACTGAGGTTGTTTTGTTAGAAAATGAGATAAAAAATGAGGTTTTTCCGTAGAGAAAAGGCATTGCCTTTTCTCTACGAATGGCGAACAAACTTCAACATTACCCAATGCGATGCGTTGGGCTAAAATATATTTGGCTTTCAGCCAAAAAGTAGCCGTGCAATTTAAACTTTTGCGCTGTTTTGTTTTTTGCAAAAAATTATATTACCTTTGCATTGTCATTTTATGATTATCATTTTATGACCAAATTTATAAAATTATGACTAATCCATTCATTACCAACGGTTATGCGGGTGCAGAATATTTTTGCGACCGTGTG